>JAFSBJ010000234.1 GCA_017437345.1 Clostridia bacterium
CATATACCCCCTACTCAACGCTTGTTGGGGTGGCTACGCAAGAGGTAAGAAAACACAATATTAAAATCAGCCATAAAAGTCTTATTTTAAATCTTTTCATAGCTCTTATGATAACTTAGCTTTAACGATTTCGTTAATCATTTTTCCGTCTGCTCTGCCCTTGGTTTTCGGCATAACAGCAGCCATAATTTTGCCCATATCTTTCATTGAAGTTGCGCCAACCTCGGCAATTGCTTCGGCAACAATCACTTCAAGCTCTTCTTTGGTAAGCTGTTTTGGAAGATAAGCGAGTAAAATTTCAATTTCACGGTTGATGTCCGCAATCAAATCCTCTCTTCCACTCTTTTCATATTCAGGAAGAACATCGCGGCGGCGCTTTAATTCCTTTGCGATAACTTCAATAACGCCTTCATCGGAAAGCTCTGTCTTATTATCCTTTTCAAACTGCAAAACAGCACTGCGAACCATCTGCACAGTGTTTTTTCTTATAACATCCTTTTCTTTCATTGCAATTTTAAGGTCGTCCATAAGTGTTTCTTTTAAACTCATATCTATCTCCTCCTAAATTTAAAACAAAAACCGCCTTTAAATCCCAAGGCGGCTATTATTGTTTATTTAATTATTTGAACTTGCGTTTTCTTGCAGCCTCTGATTTCTTTTTGCGTCTTACACTAGGCTTTTCATAATGTTCTCTTTTTCTAACTTCAGAAAGAACACCGGCCTTAGCACATGAACGCTTAAATCGACGAAGCGCGCTATCTAACGATTCATTATCTTTAACTCTGATTTCAGCCATTATCGATTCCCTCCCTCCAAATTAACATTGGGATAGTGGATTTGTTTTATGTCAAAACCTTGACTGTCAAAAATTCTACTCATACATTATAACTGGTTTTTGGATTTATGTCAAGCGATAATGCAAAAAATTTTTGGTTTTGTCAGTTTTTGGATTTTGCTATCATTTCATAGAGGGTTTCGATGGCATCAGATAAACCTCCGACTTTATCAATAACGCCGTGGCTGACCGCTTCCTCGCCAAATAAAACAGTTCCAACATCGTTGGCGATTTCGTCGGTTTCAAAAAGAAGAGTGGAGAATTCTTCCTTGCTTATTTCAGAGTGAGAAACCACAAAATTTATAATTCTGTCCTGAATTTTATAAAGATAGTCAAACATCTGCGGAACACCGATAACCGTCCCGCTCATACGGACAGGGTGGATAGTCATTGTGGCTGAGGGAACAATAAAAGAACAGTCCGCCGATACTGCAAGAGGAACGCCTATGCTGTGACCTCCGCCTAAAACCAGAGAAACCGTCGGCTTTTTCATTGAGGCTATAACCTCCGCTATGGCAAGTCCCGCTTCAATGTCGCCCCCAACCGTATTTAAAATCACTAAAAGTCCGTCAATGTTTTCGTCCTCTTCAACGGAAACAAGTTTAGGCAGAATATGCTCATATTTGGTGGTTTTGGTCTGGGGCGGAAGAACGCTATGTCCCTCAATTTGCCCTACGATACTTATGCAAAAGAATTTTCCTCTGCTACCGCCAACCTCAACTCCGCCCATGTCTTTTATGCTTTCATATTCCTCATTTATAGCTTCGTTTTTACCGTTATTTTCATTTTCCGACATTTTTCTTCCCCTTTTCTGATATTTCTCTTTATATTATGAAATTTAAATAAGAAAAATATTCTTGATAAATTTATATAAATATGCTATACTGAAATGTAGACTATATTAGGAGGGATGAATTATGCCAATTAAAGTTTCAGACAATTTACCGGCTATTGAAGTTTTGAATCAGGAAAACATATTTGTTATGACGGAAACTAAGGCTATGACACAGGACATCCGTCCCCTTGAAATAATAATTTTAAATCTTATGCCAACGAAAATAACAACGGAGACTCAGCTTCTCCGCGCGCTTGGAAATACACCGCTCCAGATAAATGTTTCTTTTATGCACACAAAGACACATCTTTCAAAAAACACCTCAAAGAGCCATATCGAAACATTCTATTGCACCTTTGACGAGGTTAAAGACAAGAAATTCGATGGTCTTATTATAACAGGCGCTCCTGTTGAGACAATGGCCTTTGAAGAGGTTGACTATTGGGATGAGCTTTGCGAGATTATGGACTGGTCAAAGACAAATGTTACTTCTACCTTCCATATTTGCTGGGGTGCTCAGGCGGCGCTTTATCATCACTACGGCATAAAGAAATATCCCCTCGATAAAAAGATGTTCGGGGTGTTCCCGCACAGTGTTGCCCCTGACAAGAAACACAAAATGCTTCTCCGTGGGTTTGACGAAGAGTTTTATGCTCCTCATTCAAGACATACAGAAATCAAAAGAGAGGACATCCTCGCTGTTCCTCAGCTTGAAATCCTCGCTGAATCTCCTCAGGCAGGAGTTTATATCGTTTGTGCCAAGGGCGACAGACAGTTCTTCATAACGGGCCACTCAGAATATGACACAGACACTCTTAAAACAGAATATTTAAGAGATATAGAAAAAGGGCTTCCGATTGATGTTCCCTTTAACTATTTCCCTGATGACAACCCTGAGAATCAGCCTCTTAACATCTGGCGTGCCCATGCGAATCTGCTTTATTCAAACTGGCTTAACTATTTCGTTTACCAGACAACACCATACGATATCAAGACTATCAAATAGGAGATTTATATGGAAAAATCAACCCTTGTGAGCGTAACTTGTCCTGCTTGCGACAAAGAGGGCGAGCTTTTAAAACACGAAATTATTGATATAACAAAAAATCCTGCACTTCGCAGTGAGATTGTAAACAGACAGATTTTTACATACACCTGCCCCCACTGCGGAGAGAAAATTGCAGTTTCTTATGACTGCATCTATATTGATACAGAGAACAAGCATTGTATCGCTTTAATTACAACTGACGACTTTTCGTTTGTTGATAAAATAAGCGCAAAGGATTATGATGTTCGAGTTGTAGGGTCTATTAATGATTTTATCGAAAAGATTGCTCTTTTCGAGGACGGGATTGACGACAGAGTTTGTGAACTTTGTAAGCTTTTCTTAGGGGAAAGCTATGAAGAACAAAACAACGCAGAACTCCTTGCGGCTTATTACAGCGGTCGGGATATGGAAAACGATAATCTTCATTTTTATCTTATCGGCGATGATGCAGGGAACTGCGAAACAACTCTTTCCATGCAGTCTTACCGAAATATTTTAGAGGTTTTTTCCGCCTCTCCTTTTAACAATAAAGAGGAAACAAGAATTGATGCCGAGTGGGCGCTTCTCGCTCTTCGGGACGGAATTTTTGATGTAGAAACAGATGTATAAAAAAAGCTCCCTTCGGGGAGCTTTTTTTATATAAGAAGTGGTTGGATTTGTTTTCCCAACAGGGCCTCTTTTAAGGTGTCCTCTATTTTCTCCATATCTGCAACCAGAGATTTTTTCTTTTCAATGCAGTCATCCTGGCCAAAGGGCACAAGATAGATATTTTTCATATTCATAAGAAGGCCGATGTTTTTGGCGTTTCCTCCAAGGCCGTCGTTTGTGGAAACCGCAATAATTACGGGGCGGGAGTTTCTAAGATGGGATTTTACCGCAAGGGTTACAGATGAGTCCGCTATTCCGTTTGCAATTTTCGCGATTGTATTCCCCGTGCAGGGGGCAACAATAAGCGCCGAGAGCATTTTTTTAGGACCGATTGGCTCAACCTCGTTTATACTTTTTAAAACCTCTCTCCCTGTTATCTCGGAGAGTCTTTTTTTATGGTCCTCGCATTTGCCGAAACGAGTGTCCGTTGTTGCGCTTTTTTCAGACATTATGGGGATGATTTCATACTTTCCCGAAAGCTTTTCAATTTCGGGGAAAACTTTCTGGAATGTGCAAAAAGACCCTGTCAGGGCAAAGCCGATTTTTTCCTTATCCATCTACACCGCCCCCATTTCTTCCATAATATTTATAAGGGTTTCGGAAATGAAATCCCCTGCGGTTTCGGGGGCAACTTCTCCGGGGAGAGACAATGCCCATATAACCTTCTTTCCCATTTGCTCTGCCGTTTCAAAGTCAACTCCGCCCGGTTTTGAGGCAAGGTCAATTATAAGGCTTTCTTTTCTTATTTTCTGCAACATCCGATAGCCTATAACAAGGGCGGGGGCAGTATTGAAGATAACATCATATTCCCCTATTCTATCCCCTAATTCACTGAAAAAGATGCTGTCAATCCCCATTGATTTGCAATACGCTTTGTCTTTATATTTCCTTACGCAAACAGTTACTTTTGCCCCAAGACCACTCAGCATCTTAGAGAGAACTTTGCCGATTTTCCCGTTCCCCAAAATAAGACATTGACTCAGGCTTAAAGCATAAGGGGTTTCTCTCATAGCTATTTCTATTGCCCCCTCCGCCGTTGGGATTGCGTTTAAAATTGCAAGTTCTTCTCTTTCAAGATAGTCAATGCTTTTAATTTTGCAAAGAGAGGCGATGGCGTTTATTCCCTCATCCGCCTTTCCCAAAAGCAAAAGCTGGCCCTCGTTCATATTCCGAAGAACATCCCCCGTATGAATTTCTTCCGCCGAAAAGGGAGCATTTATCATCTCCCGCCCCTTGGTATATGGAAGGGGCAGAATAACCGCCTCCGCATTTTCGATAGCTTCCCTTAAAGAGTCGCAGAGGGTTACATTTTCACTTAGCTCTTCCTCTGCTTTGTCAAAACCATATATCTTTATATGAGGGCAAAACTTTGCCATATTATTTATAACTCGTATCTGGCGCTTATCTCCGCCGATAAAACAAAGCTCTCGCATAATCATCACCTTTCCTATATATTCTCTTATATAATATGTCTGGTATAAATTTTGGTGTAAAATATTGCAGTCTTAAAAGAAAAGTGATATACTTTAATTAACATAAAAAAGGGGGAATTCATTATGAAAAAAATACTTGCTTTAACACTTGCTCTGACCTTTATTTTTGCATCCTTTGGGGTATATGCCGAAAAAGATGTAAAATACCTCAAATCAGATGAAGGATATAACTATGGATGGGAAAACGTTTATGTTGCCAAAGATAAGGCCACAGGCGAGATTATTCCTCTTGCCATAGGACCTCTTGACGGATATTCCTATGTTTATACAGAGGGCGACTTTACTATGGAAAAAGTTCCTTATACTTCAAAATATAAAGACGAAGCAGATATTAACGCCCGTTACTCCATGGGCATTCGTGAAATGAGCGCAAGAGGCGTTTTAAAAGGCTTCCCCGACGGAACTTTTAAACCTGAGAAAGAACTCAGTCGTGCTGAAATGGCGGCAGTTTTCAGAAGACTTTTCTCCATTGACACAGAAAATGCACCATCTTCCATCTTCCCTGATATAGCGGAAAACAGCTGGTGCCGTGAGGATATTATGGCTCTTGTAGAGGAGGGAGTTTTCGCAAAGGGCGAATACTTTTACCCCGAGATGATTATAAACCGCGAACAGCTTATAACAATGTCATACAGAATGATAAACCGTTTGGGCGGAATTAAAACTGATGTGTCCTACTCCCCTATGGAGCTTAAAGATTTTGACAGTATTTCCGATTTTGCAAAACCTGCCTATGAGGCTCTTATTTCAAACGGATATCAAATTCTTTATGAAATGGTTGACCACGACTTTATGGATACCTCCGATGACGAATATTTTGCAAATCCAAGAAAAGCAGTAACAAGAGGGGAGTGTGCTGACTATCTCTATTTCTTAACCAGAAGATTTTTGGATAATAATGCCCCTGCAATTAAATACGACGAGTTTGCGGAAATCGAAATTCCAATCCTTGACGGCTCAACCTCAACCTATGACATAACAAAAAATATTTACAGCTGGTTTTATCAGAACCACGAGAACTTACCAAGCTTTCCAAAGGCTCATTCAAAGACCACCAACTCCTATAAACGCTTAATAAACGGCGAGGTGGAAATGATTTTTGTTCCTGACCCGGGAGAAGAGGTTTTAAACTATGCCAAGGAAAAGGGCGTTAATCTTAAATTTGTTCCAATCGCAAACGAGGCTTTAATCTTCTTTACGGATAAAGACAACAAGGCAGACAATATAACCACAGAGGCTCTCCACGAAATATATGTCAATAACGGCATCAAAAACTGGAAAAAAATCGGCGGAGATGACAAAGAGCTTGTTGCTTATTGCAGAAACAACGACAGCGGAAGCCATGCCCAGATGGAAAACTTTATCTTAGACGGAAAACCAATAAACGAAAAGATTGCTCAGGAGAGAATTTCCCTTATAATGGCAAGCATCTTAACCGATGTTGATGACTTCAACGCCCAAAATCCTGACAAAATTGCTATGGGTTACAGCCTTTACTATTATTTCAATAATGTGCAAATGGTTATTGGCCCTAACAACTTAAAGCTTATGAGCATAGATGGCGTTGCTCCCACAGACGAAACAATCGGAAACGGAGCTTATCCTTACACAACAAATTATTATGCGGTTGTTCGGGACGAGAAAAACGAAAAGGTTGATAAATTCCTTGAACTTATGCAAGGGGAGTTTGGTCAACAGGTTATCCTCCAAAGCGGTCTTGGAGTTATAAAATAAACTACTAAATAACGGCGGGGTTTATATGAACCTCGCCGCTTTTATTTCCTTGACAAATCCCCTCTTTGGTGTTAAAATTTCACTATGTATTTATAGAAAGGGAGGTATGATACTATGAAGAAAATTATTGCTTTATTTTTGTGCGTTTTTCTTGCGTGTTTTACCCTCTCTTCCTGCAACGAAAAAGAGGCCGAAGGCCACAGCATTGTTGCTCTTAACTTCCCTGCATATGACTTTGCAAAAAATATTATTGGGGAAAAGGGCACTGTCAGCCTTCTTCTTCCCCCCGGAGGAGAAAGCCATACCTTTGAGCCTACCGCAAAGGATATTATAAAGATTTCAGAGTGTGACATTTTTATCTACACAGGGGGAGAAAGCGACTCTTGGGTTGAGGACATTATCTCCTCTCTTGATAAAAAGCCAAGAACAATTAAAATGATGGATTTTGTCGAAATTTGTCAGGAGGACCACAGCGCCGTAAGTCATAGCCACACCCACGAGATTGACGAGCATATCTGGACCTCTCTTCGCTTTTCAGAGGATATAGTTTCGGGTATTTCCCGGGAAATATGCGACCTTGACCGTGAAAACTCTATCTTTTATAAAGCTAATGCAAAAAGATATATAAACGAGCTTAGAAAACTTGATAAAGATTTTACCGAATTATTCCAAAACTCCAACGGGCAAAGCCTCGTGGTTGCGGACCGTTTTCCTTTTTCTTATTTTTCGAAGGATTATGGTCTGAATTATCACTCAGCATATCACTCCTGCACGGAGGACAGTGAGCCTACTCCAAAAATAATTGCGAGACTTATTGATACAATTAAGACAGAGAACATAAAGACGGTTTTCCATCTTGAATTTTCGAACAAAACTGTGGCAACTGCCGTTTGCGAGGACACGGGAGTCACTATGAAAGAGCTTCATTCCTGCCACAACATAACAAAGGATGAGCTTTCTTCGGGGGTTACCTATGTTGACCTTATGAGAAAAAATTACGAAACCATAAAGGAGGCGTTTAGTTTATGAATATAATTATTTGCGAAAACCTTAGCGTCGCCTTTTCCAAAACTCCTGTTTTAAAAGACCTTTCCTTTACTGTTGATGAGGGGGATTATCTCTGCATCGTGGGGGAAAACGGCTCAGGAAAGAGCACCCTTATAAAATGTCTTTTAGGGCTTATCGCTCCTGACACAGGGCATATCGTTACAGAGAAAAGTCTTTTTAACCATATCGGCTACCTCCCTCAGCAGACAACCATTCAGAAAGATTTTCCTGCGACGGTTTTTGAGGTTGTTCTTTCAGGATTTTTAAACGATTTAAACGGACGCCTTTTCTACACAAAGGCCCATAAGGAAAAGGCAAAGGAAATGCTTTCCCTTTTCGGAATTTCGGATATAAAAAACAAAAGCTATCGCACCTTATCAGGAGGGCAACAGCAGAGAGTTCTTCTCGCCCGTGCTATGTGCAGCACAAAGCGTCTTCTTCTTTTAGACGAGCCGGAGGCGGGACTTGACCCCCTTGCTGTCCGTGATTTATATGCTACTTTAAGAAAGCTTAACCGCGAACACGGCATAACAATTATAATGGTTTCCCACAGTCTTAACGAAGCTGTCAGAGAGGCAAACAAGGTCCTCCATTTAGGAGAGGATTGTTCTTTCTTCTTTGGCACATCCAAAGAATACGAAAAGAGCGAATTCGGGAAGCGGTTTTTAGGAGGGCAGAAAAATGACTGATATTTTTAATGCATTTTTATCTTACTCCTTTTTAAGAAACGCTCTTATTGTGGGCACTTTGGTTTCCCTGTGCTGTGCTCTTTTAGGGGTCAGCCTTGTTCTTAAAAGATACTCAATGATAGGGGACGGACTTTCCCATGTGGGCTTTGGCGCAATGTCTATTGCTCTTGCCTTAAATCTTGCCCCTTTATATGTGGCAATTCCCGTCGTTATCATCTCGGCGTTTCTGCTTCTTAAAATCAATGAAAAGAGCAGACTTTTCGGAGACAGTGCTATCGCCCTTATCTCCACCTCTTCCGTTGCAATCGGGGTTATGATTGTTTCAATGACAAAGGGAATGACAACGGATATTTCCAATTATATGTTTGGAAGTATTCTTGTTATGACAAAGGCAGATGTCATTTTAAGCATCGTTTTATCCCTTTTGGTTTTAGTCCTTTTTGTTTTGTTCTATAACAGAATTTTTGCAATAACCTTTGACGAATCTTTTGCAAAGGCAACGGGGACAAACACCAACCTTTTTAATTCATTCATTGCAATTTTAACGGCGATAACCATTGTTTTGGGAATGCGGATGATGGGGGCAATGCTTATTTCAAGCCTTATCATCTTCCCCGCTCTTTCTTCCCTTAAAGTTTGCAAAAGCTTTGGCGCGGTCATCGTTCTTTCAGCAGTAATTTCGGCTATATCTTTCATTTGCGGACTTTTTATGTCCTTTACATTAGACTCACCCACAGGCGCAACGGTTGTTGTTTCAAATCTTGTGGTTTATCTTTTGTTTTGTCTTATAGCTAAAATACGGAAAAATTAAAAATACGATGCTGAAGAATCAGCATCGTATTTTTTTAAAACACAAAATATTCCAAAACAGATTTCACGCGATGAACCTTTGGTTCCTTATCAAACTTGCCGTCATAGGGCCAGTTATCAATCCATACAACTTCCATGTCAGCATTTAAAGCACCCGTAACATCTACCGTAGGATCATCTCCCACAAACACGCATTGGTCATTTGGAACTCCCAAAACATTTGCCGCATGGTCAAAAATGCGTCTGTCGGGCTTATGGATACCCACTTCGCCTGAAAATATAATGGTATCAAACAGATCCTTAACTCCGATATTATCAATCTTTTTCCACTGTGCATACGCTCTCTCGGAAGATATATTTGTAACTATTGCTGTTTTAACCCCTATTTCACGGAGTTTTTTAAGCACTGCTAACTGCTCGGGATATACCTCTGCATATTCACCGATATGGTCAAAATAATAATCCACGATGTCTGAATGAACATACGGCTTATCAGTAGGATATTTCTCAACAAGTGCACTGAACGCGTCTTCACTAGTCACACTGCTGCGATAAGCTTTTGAAAGCACAAAATCAACCGCTTCTTTGATGAATTCATCACTTCTGTCTATATAAAGAAGCTCTTTAAGCATTCCGGGGAAAGCTCGCCTTGCAGCTTCTGTCCTGCTATATAAAGTATCGTCTAAATCCCAAAGAACCGCTTTTGTCTTTGTTAAATCAAACATCTAATGACATCCCTTCTTATTTCATTGTATCTGTGCAATAAATACTATAATTAAACTATAATACTAAGCCGAAAAAATGTCAAGATTTTTCTCCTTTCGCCTCGCTCAGCCCGAAATAATTTCGCAATAAAAAATACGATGCCAAATCTTTGCGTCGTATTTTTTTTGCCATAATGTGCAAACTAAAATAAATCCAAAACCTAGGAGGGATTTATTTGAGTTACACAAAGAAAGAATATATGAACTATGTTGACCGAAAATCAAAGAAAAGTCCCATAGTTAAAAATACCACTCTTGCCTTTATAATAGGCGGACTTATATGCACCGTCGGCCAAGCTTTTTCAGAGCTTTACAGCAAGGTGCTAAATCTTGATGAAGAACTTGTAAAGACCGCAGTCCCTATAACTATGATTTTTTTAGGGGCACTTTTTACTGCCCTTAACCTTTATCCGAAACTTGCAAAATATGCAGGGGCAGGGACAATCGTTCCCATAACAGGTTTTGCAAACGCCATTTCCTCTCCTGCTATGGAATTTCGCCGAGAAGGTCTTATTTTAGGTCTTGCGGCAAAGATGTTCATTGTGGCAGGCCCAGTTTTAGTTTATGGAATTGCCTCCTCTGTTGTGGTTGGCCTTATCTACTATATTATTACATTGTTTTAGGGAGGATTTATGAATAAAAGAATCGGAAAACAGACAGTTAAACTCGAAAACCCTATTTCAATTATCTCCTCTGCCAATGTTGTAGGACAAAAAGAAGGCGAGGGGCCACTTTCAGACTATTTCGATATTATTATGGAAGACGCCGAATGGGGAGAGGACACATGGGAGAAAACGGAAAGCAAGATGCAACACGATACTGTAACCAGAGCAATCTCAAACGCTTCTCTTTCTCCTTCCGATATTGACTATATTTTAGCCGGCGACCTTTTAAATCAATGCATAAGTTCAAGCTTTGGCCTTCGGGATTTAAACATTCCTTTTTTCGGGGTATACGGCGCCTGCTCAACTATGGCAGAAACCATTTCCCTTGGCTCAATGCTCCTGGACGGCGGCTTTGCGAAAAACATCGCCTGCGTAACTTCAAGTCATTTTTGTACTGCCGAAAGGCAATACCGTCTTCCCCTTGAATACGGCGGGCAAAGGACTCCGACGGCACAGTGGACAGTAACAGGCTCAGGCTCTGTGATTTTGTCAAAAAGCGAGAAAGGGCCTTTTATAACCCACATAACAACAGGGAAAATTCTTGATATGGGAATAAAGGACGCCAATAATATGGGTGCTGCTATGGCTCCTGTAAGTGTTAAACTAACACCATAAGGCGATATGCTAAATCTCTACAATTTATGCAAATTTGCGCCAAATTCGTGAATTCTGTGAGGTGATGTTTTAACTTTTTATATTCCCACAAAGTAACCCCTGTGCTTAACAAAAGGTTAAGTACCGGGGTTAGTTCTAAAACATCTCGTTGAGCAAAAGCATCCGCCATAAAACTTCTATTAAATTTACCGTCATTTTCCAAAAAAGCATGATGGATTTCCATCACGCTTTTTTCTATTATTTTTCTACATTTTTCAGGTTTTCTATGCACCACTCATTATAAGGTGCCCACTCAGTCGGGTCAACAAACGCATCTTTTTCGCCACTTTTCAATCTCTCAGCTTTCCCCAAAGTATCATTGTGTTGCATATGGTTCCCTAAGAATATGTCCACATGCTCCATATTAAGTCTTTTCATTGAATTGCGGAAATCGTCCCGCAATGAAAATGGGAGATTGTATCTGCTAAGGAATTCATCCGTAAGAGTGTTTATGCCCATTCCACCGTGTAAGCCTGCCCGCATAGTCCTTTCTCCGTCATACACATCAAAGAAAAACGACATTGCCCCAGGAGTATGTCCCGGAGTTGCAACTGCTGTTATCTCAGTATTCCCAAGGGTTATTTTTTCCCCGTCTTCTATCAGTATATCAGGTTCAAAGGTTTCATTAAACTTCATTCCAAGTTCTTTTGCAAAGCTCAGATCTTTCTCTCCGTTGACATATTCCCTGTCAGGTCTGCCCAAAACGATTTTAGCCCCGGTTAGCTCCTTAAGGCATCTTGCTCCGCCTATATGATCTATATGTCCGTGAGTCAACATTATATATTTCAGGTTTTCAGGTTTTAACCCCAATAAGTGCATGTTATGAATCACAAGATAAAGTGACTGTTGATATCCTGTATCAAGCATAATCAGGCCTTCCCCTGTATCGATAATATGAACAGATGCCGGTTCTGTCCCCACAAAATAAAGATTTCCCCACATTCTAAAAGGCTCAACATAGCCTTTCCACGGTTGTTTCATTTAAACCCTCTCCTCGTATACATTCGCAAAATTTTCTAATTTTTACACTATCAAACATCTAATAGTCCCATCTTAACAAAGCAATAATCATCAGACCACTCTCCACTTCCCCAGTCTTCCCATATGCAGTCCTCTTTGTAAAATGAGCCAGGGGTAACTTCAAAGCTTTCACCAAGCTTCATATGATGTGGGCCAAGCATATTGCGAAGAGTGTTTATAAGAGTAACCTCCACCTTATGACTACCTTTTTTAATGTTAAGTTTAACTTGGTCATCGGTTAAAACGGTCTTTTCAACTTCGTCTATCTTAATTTTGATACAATTTATACCCGTTCTATGGAGGCAAAGCACAGGATTGTCGGTATTGCATAAAAGTTCACCGGACAGTGTAATTTTACCTGTAAAGAACGGAAATCCCTGCTTTTGAATATCTTTTAATGAAATTCTCTTAACAGGCTCATCAATTTCAAAGTTGCCCGTATATCGCATAGCATTTCTATCTAAATTCTCCCAAATACCTGTCGTCTTTACCGAAAAATCACCAACAAGATAAACTGCTTCTATCTCCATATCGTACGCAAACTTACTTTTCTCGCAGGCAAAAGCATACGCCTTTGCAAGACTATCATAAAAGCTGTCTGACTGAGCAAAATCACAATCAAATGAAATGATGTTTTCGCCCAACTTTACATACTTTGATATATCAATCTTCTTAAAGCTTTTGTCTGCAAAATATCCTTTGATTTCTTTTGATACAATCTCGCCATTAACCTTAATCACAAAATCTTCTGGGGTTTCACAAACTAGATACAGCTCTCTTGGAATATAATTCATTCTCACCTTATAGTCCTGATGTATCGCAATTTTCTTTCTAAACGCACTTGCTTTTTCGCCAATATCCAATACATATCCGTTTTTCTCCTGCAATACACCGTCAAAATAATAGTCGCAACAATCCAATGTCAAACAGTTATATGTTGAATTTAAAATTTCAAAATCTCCATCAAGTTTTATGTACTCAATATCTTCATCCTTAGCGCAAGGAGCATTCTCATCCTCTACTACCAAAAGGCTTCCCCACGGTTCAAAACTATAATCAGGATTAAATACGCAAAGTTCTCCCGTGTAAATATCTACAGAAAATCCTTTTACATTTATTCTGGCGGTTTTTCTGTCAGGGGAGGTGTTGACAAAATAATGTAGTTTAAAACCATCATAATATCTTGCCGTATATGTTATATCTCCGCGGTCAACAACATTATTCGTTTCTATTTCATCCACAGAAACAATTTTGCCCCCTGCCCTTTTAAATTCACAAATAAGCTTTTCAGTATGTGGCAGCAAAACATCACAACACTCTGTTATAACTCTGCTGTATGTTCTGTTTCCAATCACAAACTTGCCATTTTCAACTTTACCATGACGCCGAATTAAAGTTTCGTCTCCAAGATGAAATACAATGTGTTTTCTCTCAAGCTTGGCAATTGCGCTTAAAAGTCTTTTGTCAAGCTCTTTTAAGCCTTTATTTTTACCGTTATCAAAAAGGCTCCATGCCGTAGATTGAGGATGAACCAAAAGCACATCCGCACATTCTTCCCCGTCACTCAAAGCTTTCCCAATTCGCGACATTGCCGTATTAAATTTTTCATACTCCTCCCACCATGGTTGCTGATAATACATAGCAGGGGGATAGTCCCTTTTTCTTATACCTCTTAACGAATAACCTTCAAGGTGTTGGCATAGAAGATTTACTCCCCTTACCATTTGCCATTCGTATATACCTTTAAGTTCGGCAAAGCTCACATTATGTCCGCACAAAGCAAAAGTTTCCGACAACACAGTTTTCTTCCCCATTTGCTGAGCAACCGACCCAAGCTGTTTAGGGGTTAAACAATCAAATATCCTTCGTCCAAGCCAATCCATTCCCGGAATATGAAAATACTCATAGTGGGGCATAACCGCGCCGTTAGTTATCAATTGGGATTCCAGAGATTCTTCTTCAAGCAAATGCCCTGTAAACTTTAATCCTCTTTCATCGCACCACTGAAAAATCTGTTTTGTATAACTCTCGCAAAACAGCTCTGTAACCATTTCCCAGAATTTAATACGAGTGCTCTTATAAGCATTCTTTTCCAAAAACAATTCTGGCAGGTGCTCATATAAATTGTCATTATATCTTGTTCTGTATTCTTTTTCAAACACAAAGCTCCAAGGGATACCATTTCTTGAAATCTGAGGCTCATCTGTAAAAAAGCCTTGGAATAAGTTGCCATACTTTTTATAGTATGGTTCATACGCAATCTCAATAAACTTTTTTATAACATTTTTATCCAGAACATCAATGTAAAAAGGGTTTATTTCATAGTAAAAATAATGCTCCCCCGATTGACAAATGTCGCAACCGTTATTCTTGGGCTTGTCTGACATTCTCAAATATTTCTGCTGGTATTGAACTCCCAACCCATTTACCTTACCATTGCCAAACCCGCTCGGCCAACCATTTTCATCATATGCAAAGGGAAACATTCCTCTTTTTAGGGCAGAGTTTATAGCAGTTGTGACATTATCAAACCACTCATTACCCATATATTCTGTTTTAAGTCCTCCGCGGGCATGCATAAAAAAGCCACCGATACCCGCTTGGTCCATTAAATCAACTTGCCGTTTGGTTTCTTTTATATCAAGTTTATCATTCCAACTCCAAAACGGAATCGGACGATATTTTTTCGGCACTTGTTTAAAGATATCCTTGTCCATATTATCCTCTTTTATCAGGCTCACTATACATCAAGAACTGCAACGGGATTTACACTTAGCATTTTCTGAAATTCACTTTCACTTCCGCCGGCTTCACAAAAGCCTTGATACACATCATTAAATAAATGCCCATATCTTTTTACCTGTTCATCAACAGACAACTGGAATCCCGTATTCTTTCTTGTTCCAAAATCCGTATATATACATAAATCATTTGAAAGCAAAATCTTATCCTCGTAACCATCTCTTATCAGTTTCACAAGGGTTTTGCCTATCTCTTCCATGCTGTATCCTGCGCAATGGCACTGGTCCATGGCAATATAACATCCTCTATCAAGGATTCTTTCAAGATACTCTGCATCTGGTCTGTTGGCCGCATGACCAATTATTATCTTTTCCGGATTACTTATAGTTTCAAGGAGTATTCCAAGCTGTTCATCAACCAACTTTCCTTTATGGTTGCTATGCACATATAGAGGTAAACCCGTTTCCTCCTGTGCAATAGCAAGAGCTTTCAGTCGTTTAGCATTGTCTTTTGTAATTCCCGCGACATCTGATGCCCCTTTGAGTATGCCGGGCTTTACAGTTGAACCTTCCATACCACACCTATACTCATCAATAAACCATGAGGCAATTTCCTGTTCGCTATGGTCTGCCGTATAACAGGATGGAAAATGATAAAGGCCGGTGGAGGCGACAATGAAAACCCCCGAGTTTTCTGACACTTCTCTAAGCAAAGCATAATCTCGTCCCAAATCAATAGGTGTTCCATCTACCCAAAGTCCTAGGCCATATTTGATTCTCATTTCACAGAGAATTTTTGATGCAAATTCTTTCAAATATTGTTCATCGTGCCACTTTTCCCCAAAAGTATGTAGCAAATCATTTGAGGCGCATCTTATATGTTCATGTATCAATATTGTGCCAAAATTTCTTTTTTTAATTTTTCCTGTTACAGTATTTATCATCTTTCTCTTTCTAAATTAAGCCAATTTACTTCATTGTCAGTGAGTTCTATTTCCATTGCTTTTATATTGGCGCTGAGCTGTTCTTTTGTTACTGGACTTGACAGTGCATACACATCAAATTTCTGATTGTATATCCATGCAAGTGCCACCTGTGCAACGGAAACCCCTTTCTCCTCTGCAAGAATTTCACATCTCCTGAGGCGTTCTATGTTGTTTTCAGAATAATATCCAATAATTCCCGGCTCATCCATTATTTCCCTTGCCTTTTCAGGCTCACTGCTTTTAAACGCACCAGAAAACAGGCCTCTGGCAAGACTCGAATATGCAAAAACAGGCATATTTTTCTCTGCATACCACTCTCTTGCATCTGCATTTTCAGGTCCGGAAATAGTAACACATCCGTTACCAAAATGTGCATCACAAAGCCAAGGGTCTGCAATTTGCTCTGCAAGACCGAAGTTAGGACTCGAAGCAGAAAAAGCAGACAGATTGTGCTTTTGTGCATATTCGTTTGCTTCTTCAATTCTTTGATGTGTCCAGTTTGATGCTCCGAAAATCTTTATTTTCCCCTCGTCCTGAAGGCGATTCATCACATCTATAATCTGGCCAACCGGTACTTCTTCATTATCACGATGAAGCATATAAATATCTATGCAGTCAGTTTTTAATTTTTTTAGTGAATCATGGGCATCTGAAAGTATGTCAAAGTCCGTAACGCGATGGCGATATTCATTGGGATGTGCGCACTTTGTTATTATCACACAATTATCCCTTATACCTCTCGTCTCCATCCATTCGCCCATTACTTTTTCGCCATAGTGTGCTGCACAGTCAAATGCATTGACACCTGCCGCATATGTATCATCTAAAAGCTCAAAAGCGGTCTTCTTTTCTAATTCCCCCGCATCTTTTGCAACTGCTGCAAAGAGCTTAGGTGTTGCAGTACCAAATACGAGCTTTGATATATTCTTGTCAAGACCGTTTATTTTAGAGTATTTCATATTTTATTTCACTCCGTTTACTATATTTGTAGGATTACCGTCAAGATATGCTTTCAGATTGTCAAGTGAGTAATCAATGAGTCTTTGTCTGCACTCAACAGCAGCCCAGCTTATATGAGGCGTTATATAGCAATTCTTTGCTGAAAGCAATGGGTTATCCATAGCAATAGGCTCATTACGAACTGCGTCAAGACCTGCCGCATATACCTTTCCGCTATTAAGCGCATCTGCTAAATCCTCTTCCACAATCAATGCTCCACGGCTGTTATTTACGATTATAACTCCGTCCTTCATTTTAGCAATAGTATCTTTGTTAATCAGGTTCTCTGTTTCAGGGAACAACGGACAGTGCAAAGATATCACATCGGAATTTGCAAGAAGAGTATCAAGATCTACATATTTGCAATTTTCATTTTCCAGCGCTTCATTCTTATATGAATCAAAAGCTAAAACCTTCATCCCGAAGGCAAGTGCCGCGCGCATCATTATCTGGCCAATTCGTCCAAGGCCGATTATACCTATTGTTTTGTTTTCAAGTTCTATGCAGGAATAATCCCAGAAGCACCAGTCATTTTCGTCATTTCTTCTGCCTTTTCTTACCTCTCCGTCATGATACCCTACATGGTTTGTAAGTTCTAAAAGCAGCGCAACTGCGTGCTGACCTATTGCCTCCGTTCCGTAAGATGGTACATTCGCAACAGGGATACCAAGTTCTTTTGCGCCGTTTACATCTACTGTGTTATAGCCTGTTGCTATTACTGAAACAAATTTTACATTCGGGCATTTCTCCAAATCTTCTTTTGTTACAACAGTTTTATTAAGGAACACAATATCTGCATCGCCGATACGCTCAACAACCTGTTCCGGGAGAGTTCTTGAATATCTTGTAACCTCCCCGTATTTATCAAATTCACTCCAGTTTATTTCACCCGGATTTTCTCTTGGATAGTCAAGTACTACTATTTTCATTTTATTCACCTACTTTATGTTTTTCAATACATCCATTTCTGTGTTATAACCTCTCATATAGAAGTCCTTATCGCTTGCTGTCCACAGAACATTACAGCCCATATCACGATATTTCTGTGCAAGAACTTCATTATCACAGAATATTCCGCAAGACTTACCATATGAATTACTGATGTCAAAAATTTTCTGAATTGACTCAATCATAATATCGCTCTTGATATCTTTCGGTGTCCCAACCATTACAGAAAGGTCGTATGGCCCTACCATAACTGCACTTATATACTCACCGTATTCTTCAAGCATTTTCGGAAGCATTTCAATCCCCTTTGGAGATTCAATCTGCGGAAGCAAGAATCTTGTCTTTCCGAAATCGCCGAATGCTTCACCCGGTCTGAACTGTGCATGACCGCCACAACCCTTTCTTCCTTCCGGATGGAAAAGCAATGCGTCAACTGCGACCTTTAACTGTTCAAGACTTTCTGTTCGGGGAATCATAATCCCGTCTGCCCCCATATCTATCGCCTTTGCAATGAGGTGGTATTCACTATCCTGTGCTCTTACAAACGCCGGAAGGCCCATAAGACGACACACCTGCAAAAGTTCAACAACATTCTGTGTATCAAATACTCCGTGTTCTGCATCAAAAAGAACATAATCAAGTTCGTCGCAATTCATTGCTTCTAAGATTATAGGACTTTTGAAAATAATCATTGTTGTACCGATTACTTTTTCCTTATTCTTGAACTTTTCCGCAAGTCTTTCGTATTTATTCACGCCTGCGCCTTCTTTATGATTTGTTAAATTGCTGTACATTTAAAATCCTCCTCTGCCATAGCTTCTTTTTCTAAATTTATTGAATCGTACATAATATTTTCTGTTATTATCTCGCCCTCATTGCTCCACTTCTTTATAAGCGGCGATTTTTCAATACCCGTAACTTCCACATTTTTCAAATAGACCTTCTTATAATAACAAAGGTTCATAAATGAGCCATCAGCATCCTTAAAGGAAATGCTTGAATCATATAAATTAAAAGATAAAGGCTCTTCCGCTCCGCCGTAAAGGGTAAGCGGATTCTTAATTCCAACCGCTTTAATATTTTTAAATGTAATATCTTTAAGCGGTTTATTTTTCTGCCAGGGTTCGTTGCCCGAGAAATTATAGTGAATAAACCTGTCTGTATTTTCTATACTGCAGTTTTCAATCACAATATCTCCCGGAATATTTTTTATTTCTCTTGAAAAATCTGCGTAATATGTATACGCGCTGAGCATGTTGTAACGATGGCTCCCGTCAGGACTTTTACCCTCACGCTTCTCTTCATCCGAGAGACTGCCCCGAAAAAGATATTTTGCCGGTCCAAACATTCGGCAATCGCCGATATATACTCTTGTTCCGCCAAACCTGAACGCACTGCAAGCTGTATTCATTACACAATTTTTAACCTTTACATCCGTGTTATCAATCCCGGCTATACAATCGTCTCCTGTATAGAATTTTGAATTGTCAACCGAAATATTTTTGCAGGATGTAATATGTATACCGTCATGCCCCGCTATAACCGTAATATTATCGAATTGAATATTGCCGCAATCAAATAAGGCATGTGCCCAATTCGCGCTATTTCTTATTTCGTACCCGGAAAACCTGACATCTTTACATCTGTGAAAATTTATTGCATGAGGACCGCGGTATTTTTCTTCACCAATCTCATCAAAGCAATCACGACCGTCTATATACGACCCTTTTTCGCCTGTTACCGAAATATTTTCCGCATCAACTGCGCGTATTATTGCATTGTTCCAACGGCTTCCCGCCTTATTCATATGATGAAAATTCTTCCTCACATCAACAGGCAACCACAAAACATCTGTCAAATCATTTTCCGATAAAGGCTGAACAGTATCCGACAAAATATTCATATAATCCTCAGGATTTCGACTTCCTATAAGATGCGCCCCTTTTGCAAGATGAATGCCTACATTTGAACGAAGACGAACATCTCCCACAAGAAAATCTCCCTGGGGTATAACCACCATGCCACCGCCTTGTTTAAAACAGTAGTCTATGGCATTTTGAATCTTATCCGTCTGCAAAACGCCGTTACTCTCCGCTCCGAAGTCTCTGATATTTACATTCAGCATCTTATACCCTCCTGTATTTTATCAGAGTTGAAGAATACTTTTTATCAAGTTTAATTTCAAAGCCCTGTTCTGACAGTTCTTTACCTGATATACGGCGTGTTTCATCATTATCACAGCAATGGAACTCATAGTCTGCGCCGATTTCAATGCCTCTAAGATTAATGACTGTAGTTTTCATTGGAGATTTGCAGCGTCTGAACGCCATAATTATACCTTCGTCGCCACAGTCATCATACTGCCATACCGTCCAGGACGATTGGTCCATAGTTGTTGCCCCATGATTATAAAAATCACAGCTGAAATATTTTCTCACAGACTTATATTCTTCCAATGTAGCTTTTGCCCATTTGAAGTCAGCATCGTCCATAGTCTGAAAAACAGTATTATAAAATGCTCCGCCCCAGCTTGAAGCATAGGTACTTCTTGCTGCATAAATATCGGATTTAGCCTTTGTTGTGCAACCCGTATACGGCAGATATCTTGAAATATTTGTGCCGTGAGTCTGTGTTACATCTGGTTCCGGATTGAATTCACACTGATAATCGCTACGAAAGAACGGAATTGCTCTTTTAAGAGTTTCAATATCAATTCGTCTTCCCCCTGATGCGCAATTGTCTATCATAAGGTCAGGATACTTTGCAAGCAGGTCATCCCAAAACTTATAGAGGCCCATAATATGCTTTATCTCGCGTATACCACGACGGCCTTCTTCTTCATTCGCATCCCAATAAATTTCAGGTTCAAAATTGAAGTCCTGTCTCAGACACTCCATATTAAGTTTGTCTGCAAAAGAGCAAACTGTGTCAAACACATATTTGCGCGCGTCATCATTGCCCAAATCCATGAGACAGTGGGGGGAATATCCCCCCGCTTTCTCATCTTTTACCCGGATTACATACTCGGGATGAGCTTTAACACTTTCTGTCCCTTCAATAACCCTCTCTGGCTCTATCCAGAACATCATACGCATTCCTGCATCCTCGCAAGCTTCTTTAACATCAGTCATACAATTTTTATGAACCCTTGGGTTCATATACCAGTCACCTGTAAAAGAAGCCCAGTCTCCCTCAAAAGCGTCATCACATTTTTTGGAGCTTCCATACCAACCTGCATCAATCCATTCCTGGTCGAATACTATGCCGTATTTCTTATACTCTCCTATACGCTTAATCATTTCTTCAGAAGTAAGTCCACCCCATAATTCATTAGCTATAAGGTAATTCTTCTTTCTGTTTCTGCGGGTTGTGCAGGAGAAATGGTCTTTGATAAGGTGTCTGAATTTATTCGATGCATTTTCGCTTCCATTATCGTATTCCATAACGAGAACCGAAGTAGTTCTGATGCATTCACCCTCATTCAGGTAAAATTCAGCTCTTTTCATTCCGGTTTTTACTGTAATACCATTCTTATATTTTGTGAATTGTGCCTTCCAGCCTCCGGACCAACCAATTGCAACTATTGCACCTTTATTGCCCTGATTGATTTCGAAGAATGGCATCATCCCATTGCTGGGCACTCCGCCTGTATTGGTATATTCAAGACTCTGATTTTCATTCCAGATATAATCCTCGTGGAATGAAAATTCTGTTGAAGACTCCCAATCATCACATCGATACTTAAGTCCCGGAACACAGCCTTTCATTTTTATAATTTTCGGCGCCCCATCTGTCAGTCTGTCTCCCTTGAATTTGTGAATATATTCAGGAAGATTCACTAAAATATCACAGTCATTTATTTGCGAAAGCATTTTTGACTTGCCTTCACCGCTATAACTCCAATATATAACCCATTCCGTTGCGTCATACTCTTTATAGTATTTCTTTCTCAGCTCAGCGATCAATCCGTCCTCTAAGCTATATGTAATTTTGTCATCTGTCTCGGTTATCTTCTTGGAAAGCTCCGAAAATGGCACTCCGTCGTAAGTAAACGAAAATTTTGGCTGTATCACAGCTTATCACCTCTTAGTTTGTAAAGTCGTTCTGAATTTCTTCTCTGTATGTACCTGTATCAACCTGATATCCGCCTTCTTCATTGCCGATGAATATGAAATCCTTATACAATGAAGGGGACTTCTTGGTACAAGTACCTAAGGTGTATTCTATAAATCTTTCTCTTTCTACCATATCGCCATCGTTGATACCAAAGTTGAAGCCAACTTTTGAATTAAGCTCAAGCTTTGTAGGTTCAATTTCGCTGAGCGGAAGTCTGATATAGTATCTTGTTATGTTATATCTGTTATCACGTATAACTTTCATATAGTCAGGGCTGAGCGCCTTCTGAACATTTTCACGGTTATAATATTCCCAGATATCATTTCCGGCTGAAGCATAAGAGAAGCCGATTTCATAATCGTCCGCCTGATATGCAGTTGCCTTATCACAAAGTGAGTCAATTGAAATCTGGACATTATCTCCGTTCCAGTTACCGGAGCCTACAAACATATTACTATGGTAATCATCATACACATCCACAAGGATATACAGGTATGATGAACTCCACTTCATAAACGCACGGGTTGCTATATTACTCTTCTCCCACGCTTCTGCTTGTTCAGGATCTGATGGGCTTCCAATATGAACAGGATATGCATTCTCCCAGTCTTTAAGGCTGCCGTCATAATCTGCCGGAGCAACATCTTTGTCTGCCTTAACAATAAGGTTGAAGTCAATAGGCAACTTCTTTTCAACCAGAATCTCGCCATCAGCTTTCTTTACCTTAATGCCTATAACATATTCGTTGAATTTCGCTTTTGCCTTTTCCTCTATTTCAAGCTTAACAACCTTTTGGCCTGCGCCATCAAACTCAAGATCAATAACGCTGTTTTTAAACTTCCAGCCCTCAGGAGGTGTAATTTCAAAAATTCCGTCCGCTTCACCGTCATAAAGACAATCAATAACCATTTCCACGCTTTCAAGTTCATCAAAACTTGCATTGGTAGAATTCAGTGTTACATCAAACAGTGGGTTTACAGAAACCGGGAAAATAAGATATGAAATTTCCTCATCATTTCCCATAAAGCTTATTCTGTAAGTATAGTCGCCGGCAGGTTTATCAGCCGGAATTTTGAAGGAAAGTTCCTGCGTCATACGGTTGTCATCCATTACTTCCATCGTGTAACGCTCTGAAACCTCTTGACCTTTTTCGTCAGTTATAACTGCATAACCGCTAATAGCATTTTTGCCTTCATTTATAACAGTATATTTTACAGTTTCAGTTTCCGCCTGGAATGAATTTACATATGAAGGGTATGAATGGGTAACAATTTTAGCATAATTGTGTACTGTTTCTTTTTCCGCAAACTTTTCAGTCCACGCGCAAAGCTTAACCGATAACAAGTCATATCCCTTTACTATAGCATTTGACCCGTCAAAGCTATCTGCTACTCGGAAATTATACTTCTTTCCCTGTCCGTATATCTTCTCTGCAATTCTTAAAGATGCATCCTCATTGCCTTTTATATTCGTGATAAAATCACCTGCGCGTTTAACCGCTGCATGAGATTTTGGAGCAAAGGATGAATCCTCCATGGCTAAGACAATATAGCGATTTATCTTGAACAATTTGTCGAGCATTGTGCCAAGCTGTTCGATGCTATATGTTGTTCCGTCATACTCTGCAATAATCTTGTCGCCAAATTCAAAAAGCTTGTTTGCAAATTCCTCAGGTGTTGCAATGTTTTTATTAACGGTTGCTGCATCAGAAAGAGCCTTAATGTCGGATACATCCGCAACAGTTCCCCACTCTTCTGCGAACTCTGTCATCTTTGCACTTACGGTTTTCGCCAAAGTATTCTTCAAAACAGATTTATCTACCTGCTGAATATAGATTGGAGATTTACCTAATTCAAAAGATTTTTCTTTGATTTCATTGCCGTTTACATCTTCGATATACCAATTTTCATTAGCAGTAAACGCTACCGCTTCAGCCGGTGCCCAGGCAATAATCATGGCCTTGCCTTCACGAAGATATACATAAGCATTGATTTTTTCACCCAAATCAAGCTCGCCAACATACTGGGCAGTATTCAGCATTTTTGTAGCCTGAGCCATTGCAATATATCCTGCCTTAGGGCTCCAGTCATAATCAACAATGCCGAAATTGGATTCTCTGTCTGTTTCGCTTGGCCCGTTATCTTTAAATGAATAGAAATAAGTTCCGTCAATTTCGTGCTTATCGTTATACACAAGTGCTTTAACAATGTTTTCCGCCTGAACTTCTTCGCTTACGCCCTGTGTGCTCTTTGGTGTAGGATAACCTGTTTCTGTAATGTAACAGTCCATCCAGCCACCATATTCGTCTTCAAGGTCTAAGAACTTGCCGATCAGCGGTTCATAGCTTGTGTCAATATCTCTCGGGAAGCTATACGGATGGAAAGAATAGCCATCTATATAAGGATAAACATCTGTATTGAACATTTTATGTATATATTCAATGGCATCCGTTCCGTTAGCTATATCAAGCGCAATAACCGGCATATCAGGGTATCTCTCTTTAGATTCAAGAGCAATGAGTCTCTGCATAACCGAATATTCGTATGCACTCGGGAGTTTTGGCCAGTAGTTTTGTAAATTAGGCTCATTCCATATAGCATATGTTGTCTGATAAGCCTTTTCGATTGGATAATGATCAAATTTTTCCCTTACAAAACTCATAAGAGCATCCATCTGTTCTACTGTTCTTGGAGCCGTTTCGCCTTTTTCATCTTTATATAAATCTATACCACGGCTACCGCCAACAAATTCAAGGTTATTCATATCCTCAAAATAATCACGGTAGATGTTTGTGCCTATGAAATTATATATGCCGGGCATTTTTTCGACAGATACCCATGTACCTGCGCTGGAATATCGGATATTGAAAAGTCCGCACTTTTTCAGCAAATCGGCCTGATTTGATGCCAAATCACGAATTTCATATCCCCCCGTCTGAGTCATTCCGGCAGTTATGCCTATTCTTGAATAACTGTCAAGTGCCCTTGGCACATAAAACTCCACAATGCCCATTCCAAGAGTTTTCTCAGCGGCAACTCTGTCGCCATCCATAACTCTTACGCTCATATCATAGGCGCCTTTTGGAAGCTCAGTAAGACTGATTCTCTTTTTAATATATCGTCCAGCTTTAATGCTGATTGAATCCTTATATGTTGTGTTAAACCCGTCTGTCGAATAACATATATCATATACGCGGTCATCTCCGCCAAGGATTCTGATTTCAACAGTAAAGTATGCATCACTTTTATCCTGTATATAAGAAGGTGCCCCCGGAAAATCTATGCTTATTTCCTCAAAACCGGGCGCTTCAGCGGCAAATACACTTGCCGCACAGCACAATATAGTAATCATCAGCATAAGAAAGCCGAAAACTTTACCGAATTTTCTCATATCCCTTCACCTCACTCATATACCACTATCATTTTTGGTGCTGTGCTCTGGAAGAACACAAAGACCATTTGAGACTCGTTAGCGAAATGAATATAGTCTTTAATCTCCCCAACCTTTATAAGGGAGGTTGCCACACTGCCTCTGACTTTTTCTACCTTGTAAATCATAGAGGTTGACGCTGTAAAGGATTAAACCTCATCCTTTCCTAGATTATCTTCAAGAGCATCGGATATGGTTATAACATTTCCTTCTTTTGCATAAACATTGCCAAATCTCACTCTGAATGTTGCATCATAACTCCTGTCAGGGCTGGTAAGATTTGTTACATCTGTATCTGTTCGAAGCACGCTGTTTCTACTATCTGCCTTATCGTAATCGACAATTACATTTATTGCTGTTATACGGTTCTTCCCGTCCAGCTCATATGCAATAATATCGCCTTCTTCAACGCCCTTCACAGTCGCCAAATCAGGGATTTTACAATCATAATAGGCTTCTCCGACAGAGTTTAACAAACCTATTCGGTCAACCACTTCTTCCTCATCGCTAAGTGTCTTCTCGATAGATGTTACAAGAGCTGCATTTGCACTTGCACTTACCGTCGGAGCTCCTGCATTTGCCAAAACCATTACCTGTGGCACATAAGATTTTTCCTTTGCATTAAACAATTGCATTGTCTTCTTTCCTGCGGTCAGTTCAGCTCTCGTCTTTACTTCAAAATCCTTTTCCTCCATAATGCCTTCGGATGCTTCAGGAACTGAGAAAATCACGATATTGTCAGGAATAACTATGCCACCCTCGCAAACACCTCGGCTCCAATATGTTTTGTTTGCCATTTCGCCAAAATTCGCAAGAGCATTAAAATCACTTCCGCTTACTCCCGTTGCAATAGTGTCAATATGACTTATTTCCATTTTGGAGTTCATTTTAATGCGTATTACCTGTTGTGTATTAAGAATAGCGGGCACATTTGCATTTTCACATTTATAGCCGTCTACATAATACACTTTTTTTGCACTAACCGTAACAAAATTTCCGTTGCTCAATAAAAGCTTGAACATGGCCCGTTTGTCAAAAATTTCATCATTGTCTCCGGCACCAATTAAATAAGCAAATTCGCTTGAACGCATATCCTCCTTATATCCTGCTACCTCTCCGTTTACATTGAGATAGAAGATATACTGGCTCCCTGTCTTTATCTTATCAAGTGCAGTGGCATTTGCAGTTTTTGAAACTTTATATTCTACATCATCAACAAAAATCTGCTTGTCATCATCTTTAACTTTCAGGCTGTTAACATAGCCACTTACCTGATCATTTGACAAATAACATTTTACATACATGCCATCCTTACTTGTTGCAACTGTCAAAACAGAATTTTCAGCGATATCCTCATAGTTAAGTTCAACGCCGCTCTTATTTAATATCGTTATCTCGGCGCCATCTCTTGGGTCAAGCGCTACGGTTTTTTCAGGGTCGTATGCATCAATAACAACAAAGCTATCGTTGGAAGCAGACAACACAAAGTAATCTGTGTAGCTGTCAATCTTAACCACATCATATTCACGGTCTCTATTATTGTCTATAAGACAAATGCTTCCGTTTTTAATATCAAAATCCGCCTCTGTATATATTCCCACAACCATATTGTTATAGATAACAGGTGCACTTCCCGGAATATCAGCTTCGCGTATTGAACCTGATGATGTTTCATATTCTATAACTCCATTGGTAAAATCAATATATTCCTCATCGGAAATTGAAAGTGTGCTGTTCCCAAATCCATACGCATAAAGAATAACATCTGTATTTTCTTTATTATCTTTAATATATGCATATACATTATATCCTAAAAGGTCGCGCATTCCTGCAAAATTATTACGATATACAACATCCCCTATTACTGCGCAGTCTTTTCCGTATGTATCAGTAGAGGTAAGCCCGGATAAGCCATTGTTTTTAACAATGCCAGTTGTCCTATAAATGCCCTTTGTTGTATATAAAAGAGTTGCTCCACCTTCGCTAACATAAAGTGGGTCTACTTCCCCGTTTGCTTTTTTGTAATAAAATACCTCAGAAACACGCGTATTCAATGCATCCAGCAAAATTTTCGCACATTCCGATTTAGTCATTGCGTCAATACCATTGCCACCTTTTATCCCAAGAAAGCTTGCCTGAGCAATATATCCCGCCGGATATCCGCCTTTTGATTGAGCCTGAATGTCATAGCCTAAAACATTAACTAATATTTTAGCTACCTCTGCATAGCCAAGTCCATCATTTGGTCTGAATGTCTGGCCGTTTCCGCTTATAATTCCATAGGAATGTGCCGCAACTATCTCGTTATGGTATTTTGTGTTTTCATCAACATCCGGAAATGGGGATTTATATGTTTCATAATTTTTTACATCCTCACCCAAAACAAGGTTCATTACTACGCCTACAAACTCGGCTCTTGTTATGTTTCCATCCTCTGTCCAATCTGCTATTTCAAGATTTCTAAGTATTGCAAAGTTTTGTTGCATTTCCAAATCGCTTTTAGATGTCTCTGTCGCAAAAACATTTACTCCTGAAACAACTATTAAAAGCGAAAGTATTAAAGATAAAATTCTTTTCATTTTTATACTCCTTTGCTAATCTTATATATAACCGTTGCCGCTTCACATCTTGTTGAATTGTTTGTTGGGCGGAAAGTGTTATCCACAAAACCTGTAATTATGCCGGCTTCTTTGAGTGCTTTAACTCCAGCCTTTGCATAATCTGAAATCTTCCCCTCATCTGCAAACGGTTCTGAATTGCCCGCTGTCAAATTCAACGCTCTTGCAACAATTACCGCCATATCCTGACGAGTAATTTTATCATCCGGGTTAAACATATTCATATCATTTCCTGTTATGATTCCTGCATTGTATGCAGCCGCGATATAAGAATATGACCATCTGCTCTTGGAAACATCAGCAAAATCGCAATTTGCATTTGTATCAAGATTAAGATACTTTGCAAGAATAGTTATAAATTCTTCTCTTGTAATATCGTTATTAGGTTTGAATGTGTTATCTAAATATCCACTGATAACGCCTTTTTCAACAAGACTTGTTATAGCTTCATAAGCCCAGAAATCCTTGGAGATATCCTTAAAGCCATTCTGCACTTGCGGATTTGTTTCAATCATCTCACCCTGGCCCTCATTGGTAATTCCCCAGAAGCCTCCGCCTACGCTGTCGGAATCCTCTAAATCATCAGAGTCGTCGGAGCTGCCGCCACCGCCACCGCCGCCGGGACCGGGAGTCGTGATTCCGTTAATTGCAGTTTCCAAATCAGCCATGCTCATATAGCTTTTACCGTAAAGGGCATTACCGCGAGTTACAGAATCAAGACGATTAAAGGTTGCCAAACTAAATGTAACTGCATCCTTGTAATATCTGGTTACTGCTTCGTCACCGCTTCCAACCACATAGGAACCTGCAAACAATTTGTTTATATCGCTGTAACTTGAAGATAAATAAATCTCCTGAAGGAAAACAGCGGCATTAAAATTCTTAATTATATCCTCTTGTCCTGTAACAGGCTCCCCTGCCATGCGCACAATAGCTCCATTTTTATTTGCGGAAGAATATCCCTGATATAAGCCGTCCATAAGAGCGCCTGTGGTGTCATAATTATATTCATTCCATACAGCAACAACATTTTCTTCTGTTGCTTCGTTTAATGCATATATAGCCACATTATTATAAAACAGTTCCTTTAAATCCATCAGTTCTGCATAGCTTCTTCCATTAAAGAGATCTGCATAAATTTTATCCTTTGCTGTCTGAGACAAAGCAAGGCTTGTTGGCCAGTATATACCTATTTCCTGCATAACCTTTTCATTATTGGCTGTAAGATACAATTTGAGAGCTTCCTTACTAGTTATATCGTTGATGTCATCCAAAATAATACCCTTTCTGACAGATCCAACGTAATAATCCTCAAAACGATCGTTATACGCGGCCTGCCCTTCACGACCGTATGCAGAGGCATAAGCCGTATAGTACCCTGACGGAACATCCGTGTCCATCTTGAACGAATATGTAAAAGAACCTTCCTCGTCAGTTCTCACCTCTGCCACATGGGCAACATATCCGTCATCAGAAACGACCTTAAGGGACGCCTTACCACTTCTTACTGATTCCTCAACTGTTCCTGATACAGTAAACACCTCGGTCAGATTGTCTATTTCAATCGTTATTCCTCCGGCACTTACCCACAATGTTGCGCTTAAAGTAATCAATAACGCTAAGCACACACTCACAATACATTGTTTTTTCATATCCTTCTCCTCCTCAAATTTGTATTCTCTACTCAACAGATATCTTTATAAAACAAAAGTCATCATTCCACTGAATATCGTCACAGCTAAAAAGCCATTTCTTTTTAAAATAACATCCGGGCCTTACTTTATAACATTCTCCTTCATCCACATGATGTGGGCCCATAAGATTCCTCAGATTGTTATAGATTTTAATTTTTATCTTGTTTTGCCCTTTCTTTAAGAAACCACTTATATCAACTGTATAAGGATTCCACGCAAGAGTATTAACAAAATTATCATTTACAAAAACATCAATTGCATTAATGCCATATTTGTTAACTTCAAACCGATAATTAGTATCGCTTATATCAATTTCACGGCTCAAAGTTATTTCGCCTGCAAAAAACGGATATCCGTTTTTATTTATGTCTTTCAGGGAAATCTTCTCTCTTTGTTTGCAGATAGTGAATTCCCCACTATAACGCACGGCATTTCGGTCAAGCTCTTCATACTTATCAACATCCGTTGATACCTCAAAATCCCCTGCTATATAAATCGGTGCAAGTTCCATATCGAGACTCAGCTTGTTTTTCTCGCTTTCAAAAAATGCAGATTTTTTAATATTTTCATAAGTTGCATCTTTCTGTGCAAACGGAATCTTTAACCTGACATTATTGGTGCCCTCTGTTACCATTTTGGAAATGTTTAGCATTCCAAACGCCGGATCAATAAAGAATTCGTCCTCAAAGCATGAAACAGGGCTATCATTTATATATATATCTGCTTCACGATTTTCGGTAACAAGAAAAATTCTCTCCGGTATATCCTTGACCTCAAATCTGAACACGGTCTCAATATTAACCGGTTTTTGCATATTAATAGCATCTGTCTGCACATCAAGAATATAGCTTTCTCTTCCCTTTAACTCTCCGTCAATATAATAATCACATTTGTCAAGAACAAGGGTGTTAAGGCTTACATCTTCTATCTTCCATTCTCCGTCAACAGAAAGCTTCTTTTCAGGGAGTATATCCGTTTCCGAAGTTTCAACCATCCCCTCAGTTTCTTCAATTACAACTAAACTGTCATAGGGTGCAAACTCAAACTCGCCGTTAAAGTTTTTAAGACATTTGTTTCTGAAATCAACATATCTTCCTTTGACTTTTGTTGCAGCTTGTTGAATTTTGTCGGTGCTGTTAACAAAATAGTGCACCTTAAAGCCGTCAAAAAGTCTTCTTGTATATGTAATTCCCTTATTATCTATAATATTGACAGGGGCAACTTCCTCTGCTGTAAGGATTTCACCGCCCTCTGCGGCAAACTTTTCAAGAAGTTTTTTTGTTCCTTCAAGCATATCCGTATATGGTGGCAATACCACACGGCTATACGACTGATTTCCTATGCGAATTTTGCCGTCTTGGACAGTTGCGTGCCGTTCCATAATAATTTCATCGCCAAGGTCGAACAAAATATTCTTCTCTTCAAGAATATCAATTACACGAGCAAATTTATCACTAAACGCTCTAACTTCATCATCATTTTGTGTGTTATACATTGCCCAGGCGGAAACCTGAGGATGCAACAACAAGGTGTCAAAATCGGTTCTTCCTTCTGCCAGAAGCATACCTATTGAAGAAACCATATCCGTAAATAATTTATATCTCTTCCACCAAGGCTGTTGATAATACATAGCAGGTGGTCTGTCAAACTTTCTCATTCCCCTTAAAGAATAGCCTTCAAGATGAGGACATAAAACATTTGCTCCCCTCACCATCTGATATTCATAAAGGTATCTTAATTCTTCAAAGCTTATTCCGTCTCCGCACAGGGCAAAGCTTTCGGATAAAACTTGTTTTTTCCCTAACTGATGAGCAACAGATGCCACCTGCAAGACAGACATTTTGCTGATAGGCTCCCGAAAGAGAGCATCAACGCCCGGCATATCAAAGTATTCATAGCAAGGCATTACGGCACCGTTGGTAGTCAGCTGAGAAAGAAGGTCATCCTCTAAAACGAGGTGTCCTGTTAATTTCATATTATATTTATCAAGATAATCAGATATCTGCTTTACATAAGCTGTTGAAAATAAAATTGTTACAAGGCGCCAGAATTTTATTCTGGTTTCGCGGTAATTTCCAATTTCAAAAAACAACTGAGGAAGTAAAGGCAATATATCCTCGTTATATTCATCTTTATATGCGCTGGGTATAACATTGCTCCAGGGTATACCCTTCCTGGAAAGTTGCGGTTCATCTGTAAAAAATCCGCAAATTTTGCTATCTTTATCTTCTGTATAAGGCTGATATGCAACCTTTATAAATTCTTTTACAACATCTTTATTGAGATTATCAGTATAAAACTCGTTAACCTCATAATAAAAGTGGTAGTTATCCACATTGGCAATTGTTCTTGGTGTGTTTTTTTCACCGATTTCGTATCTTAAATATTTTTGCTGGTATTCCTCACCCCGGCCATTTACTTTTCCGTCACCGAAACCGCTGGGCCACCCGTTTTCATCATATGCCCAGGGAGACATATTTCGCTTTTCTCCCTCGCATACTCCGGTTTTTATGTTTTCAAACCACTCTTTTCCCATATATTCAGTAAGAAGTCCACCGCGGGCATGCATAAAATAACCGCCAATTCCTGCTTCATCCATTATCCCTATCTGGCGGGTGGTTTCAGCAGTATCTAAACGGTCATTCCATGACCAGAACGGCATAGGTCTGTATTCATTAGGCGGATTAAATAAATTATCCAATATATTCACAGTCGTTCTCCTTACCCTGTATTATTTTATCCGAACCGCGCCAAAAGGCGCGGTTCGGGTGAAAACAATATTAATAAAGTGGTATCATATCTGTAAGGTTATTCCATACAAACCCACGCACTATGGTATTTGCATCCACTGTAAAGTCTTCAAGTAAAGCAGAATAGTTATCTGTTCCGTTTACTACGGTAACTTCCTGCGGATTTACTCTTACCATAACATTGTCGGATGTTCTGTAAGCTGCAATGATAACATATGCCGATGTTTCTGAGCCGGTATTTGAAATGGTGAATGTTACCTTATAATCATCTCCGGCCTGAGCATATACAGGATTAGTTACAGTTACAGGTCTTACCGAACCAACCAAGCCAAGATGGTTACTCATTACAGGTTCGCCTTCGTTATCGTTGCTGTCAAGAGGTGTAACCTTAGCCTTGATGTATTTTCCGTTATAGGCAGAATCAATGACATATTTCTTTGATGTTGCACCAGGAATATTTGTATAACCGTCATCAGGTGTGTTTGAATACATCCACTGGATGCTTACATTTACATCTGCATCAGGATTGCTGCTTGTATAATTATAGAATACTTCAAGTTCGCTTCCTACTGTAGGAATACCTTCTAATAAAACATTGTCAACGCTTACGCTTTCAAAACCTATTGCTGCAAGTTCTTCTGCACTATAGATTTCTGCAAGCTCAGCCTTTGTATATGTTTCTCTGAGCATTTCTTTTACGCCATCACCCATTTTTGTGACATCAAGCTTAACTTCCTTGAATACATCCTCTGAGAGCCAGAATATAGGTCTGATTAATGCTCCTGTGTTTGAAGATACAGCATTTGCAACAATACCGCCACCTACTGCACTGCCGCCGTTATCATTTGTTCTCCAGAACAATCTTACATTAACAGCAGTCTGTCTTGGAGTTCTCAACATATTGGAATCAGCAGTGCCACTTTCCCAGGTAAGACCTTCTGCCCAACCGAATCTGTTACGATACTGTTTAAGCTCTGTAACAGATAAAATTGCCGCAGGGGACTCTACAACATAGTCATCTGTACAAGGACCCGCCGTACATCCACCTTCTGTCAACCATTCGTGGTCTGTATCAAGGTATGGAATAAGCGCAGGAGCAAGCTTATTTTCACCCACTATACTTGCAATAGAGCCTGACGCTGTATTTCCACCTGCTGCATAAGTGTTTTTCAACCAGTATGCAATACTGTCCTCAACAGTCGGGTCAAATTTGTTATTTGTTGTAGAATCAGTATAAGGAACACCTTGTGTCGCATTTCCAACTAATCTTGCGACAGATGCCGCCTCAATTAAAAGGAATTTAGAATCGCCACTTCCTGTATCATCAAGAAGGAAATATGAACGAGCTGTTTCATTCATTCCTTCCATTCCCTCTACTGTTTCAGGAATGGTAAGTCTGTAAGTTAAATTGAGTGCCTGCTGTCCGCCGTCGTTACTAGCGTCCGGTGCACCCGGTGTAAGCGCGGCGTCAATTCTTTCTGCATCACTGTATGTATCAGGACCTATTGTTGCTCCCTCATCCTTAGTGAGCTTTACTTTAACTCTTACATATTTTCCGCCCTGCACATTTTTAAGAGTATATGTATCCTCTGTTGCGCCTGCAATATCTGCAAATGGGCCGGCTGCTGCATCTGCCTGCTGCCACTGATAAGTTACTTCTGCGCCGTCAGGTAATGTGTCGTGACTTGCAGCAAGTGTATAACCAGGCTTTGTTGTTCCAACTATGCTTGAATCAACCTTTAAATTCTCATCTTCTGTAACAAAGATGCCGTTAAGTTCTTCTTCTGTGTAGCCAAGACCGGATAAATCTGATTTTGTGTAATTATCTCTGATAGCATTGATAACTTCACTTCCTGTATTTGCAAGGTCAAGCTTTACATTTGCGAAAAATTCCTCGCTTAACCAGAAACATGGACGGAAACGGTATGTGCTGGTAATAGTTGCCGCACCACGGTTACCTGTAGTATTAGAAATATACAAACCGCTTGTTGCCGCTGCCGTCTGCGGAGATCTTAACAACCAGTTCTGGTTTGAATGATTTGCCGCAGTGTCGCCCACATATCCAATCTTTTCCTTGTGAGCCTCATGTTCATCTCTTGAAAGGGATGTTACGCCACAAGTAATTGTTGTTTTTGTTGCAGTGGTAAGTCCGTCATAACCCGGCATTGGCCACTCATGGTTTACATCAATATACTCTTTTATTTCGGGAATTAATGTATAAATTGCGGCCCCTGAACCACTTCCTGTAGGCTTATCAGTTGTTGTTTCCCCAGTGGCATTCCACCATACGCCGTTTAAGTATCCTGACAAAGTATCCGGGTCAGTTGGATCCCATGAAAAGGAATTGTCGTCTGCTTTGTGTATAGGACCTGCACCATAGTTTGCCGAACCGATTACAAAGAATCTTGAACTGTCGCTCTCTGAATCAGTCTCCAAAAGAACAAACTTGTACCTGAACGGATTGGTTGTTGCGGTGTTTTCAATTGTAAAAACATATGCTTCTGCGTTGCTTGCAGTAGCCGCATAAGACACAAGGGTCAAAGATGCTAAGCAAGAAACAACTATCGCAAAGGCTACAATTGCTGAAATTAATTTTTTCATTATTTTTCCTCCTGAAAAATTTATATTCGATGCCGCCTTAACGGCACATTCTTTACATATTCTCAAGGCATAAAACCTTTATTCTGACAATGGTTCCTTCACCAGCGTTGCTGACAAAATCCACACCACATTCCTTGCCATATTCATAAACAACTCTGTTAAGTGTGTTCTTTATGCCAACGCCTTTATAGTCGTCAGAACCAAGAACTGAGGTGTCAAAGCCACAACCGTTATCCTCAATCTCAAATATTATAAATTTGTCGTCACGGAAAGCCCTGACTTTAATAACACCTGTCTCTGATTTACCTTCAAATGCATATTTTATTGCATTTTCTACAAATGGTTGAAGAATTGTTTTTATAATCTCACAGCCAAGTATCTCTTCGTCAACATCAAATTCCACGCTGAACCTGCCCGGCCAGCGAATTTCTTGAATTTTAATGTAGCTTTTTACATGTTCAATTTCTTCTTCAATGCTTATATATCTGTCTCCGTTATGAAGACTTATTTTAAAGAAACTGCTAAGCGCATATACAAGTTCTTCTATTTCAGGCTGTCCCTCAATCTTTGCAATACTGCTTATACTGTCCAGAGTATTATATATGAAATGAGGATTTATCTGCGCCTGCAACACTTCAAACTCGCTTTTGTGCTTGGCTTCGAGAATTTCGGTATTATTGCGCATAAGGTTGCGAATCTGAATAAACATGGCTTCTATCATATTTTTCAGTTCGCCCACTTCATCGTCATATGTTATAGGCAATTTCACATCCATTACGCCTTTACCGAACAGTTTTACGCTCTGCTCAATTCTTCTTAAAGGTTTTACCAGAGCATAAGAAAGTATAGTACCGATAATAGCAAACAAAATAATCATCAATAGAAAAATTATGCTTGATGTGTAGAAAAATCTGTTTACCGAATTATAGTAAACGCTTTTTGGAAGCAACAGGTTAAGAACAATATCATCAGGCATATTCTTGCTGGAAAAAGTAAGTTTTTCCGACGCATAAATATATCGTTCGTCACCAAATGTCAGTTCCTTGCGTATATCGTTGTCATACTCAAAAGAGGAATTAAAAATATTTTCCGAGTTAATAAGCTCTTTATTGTTTGAAAAAATAATTCTGTTCTGTCCATCAGTTATAAAACAGCCGGAGTTCCCGTCATTTACCATACTTTCATAATAGCTGTCAAGTATATCAAGCTTTATAAAAATAAGCACCTTCTTGTCATCGGAATGGAAATCGTAGCTGTTAAGACTTTGCCCTATAACCAGATATGCTACATCATTTCTGTCATAAACAATGTCTCCGAAAACGACATCTCCTCCGCCCTCTATTCTTTCAATAAATGCAGATGAATAATTTATATCTTCCAATTCGTCAGGGAAAATACGAAATACTTCACCATTTTCTGTTAATATGTGAATCCTGTATTCTCCATCATTATCAACGCCCTGACTTCTCACTGCCTTATAAAGATCTTCCTGTCTGGTGCTCTGCGGAAGGTTTATGTTATCCATCAATTCAGTAAGAGATGGATTTGAAAACAGCTTAATGCACTGTATTGCATTTTTATAAACCGCATTTTCCAGTTTGTTTTCTATCAGGCCTTTATAAGTCTGGGTGTAATTTTCCAGATTCTGCTCGTTTATTCCGTCAACCCTGTTGACTGTATTATAAAAGAGCATTCCGCACGGCAATACTGAAAATACAAATAGCACAACAAATATTCTGACGCTTATTCTAAGCTTTCTTAAAACCATAACCATAACAAATACCCGCTTATTCCAAAATATTTTCTTCAATGTAACTCTTCACTTCTTTAATAGGCTCCGAGATGCTCTTGCCCAGGCTGACTGCCCCAAGAACACAAAGAACCAAAATTACAATAGAAATGAAAATATTCTGATATGCAAGACTGTAAAGCTGTTTTAAAACATAGGTTGGAGCTATTAATGTAAGAATACTCATATCCAGTTTTTCAACTTTCGCCTCGTAAATCTCATACTGGCCAAATCTGTTTGACCCTTTAACTTCCAGTTTACCTTTTCCTTCGAAATATTCTCCGTCAAGTAACTTCCCCGACTCCGCCGATACTATATTGTTTTCAGAGTCAATTATGTAAATATTTTTGCTACTTACAAAATTACTTGCACTTTCAAATGTTTCCACAATCTGAGAGCAATCAATATCGACAATCATATAGCCCACATAGCTATCGTTCTGGGTTATAGCTCTGCATACGGACAATTTATACCCGTCTTCTCCACTTTTGATAAACAAAGTTTTATACTGTTTATCCGTGGAACTAAGATCGTTAAAAACCTTTTGTATATCGCTCTTCAAAACATCGTTCGTATTATTGTTTACCCGATAAAAAATTTTTAAATCTTTGTTGTATATTTCAACATTCTGTATATATCTATCCATCGCTGCCAGATTTTGAATCAAAAGGAGCACATTTCCGTCATAAGTCCCGCTTTCAAGACTGTTGCAAAGGATTTCGCTCTCTGCAACCAATCCCATGTTTACAGAGAACTCATCCATATACTCCCCTAATTTTTCATTAGTTTTTTCCATAATAATATCGCTTCTGCTGAAAAAATCCTCTTCAAGTATCTTTTTTGCAGACGCATAGCAAATAATATTATAGATGAATAATGTTACCGCAGTAACAATTATAACCACAGCCCTTATTCGAGAGCTGAACCGTTTTAATCTGACAGGCTTTTTCATTATCCTTTAACCCCCGCACTGTTATCATTATGAACAATCTGCTTCTGGAACAGAATAAATATAATCATCGGCGGAATTATAGAGAAAAATGCCGCCATAACCTGTTTATCCACCGCGAAGGTCGATTTCATATAATACAGCATAACACTTACTGTGTAGTTTTCCGGTGTTTTAAGGATAAGGTATGGCCAAAGGAACATATCCCAGTTTGCAATAGCAGTTCTTAATGCAACAACTGCAATAATAGGACGACTGAGTGGCAGAATAATCTTTGTGAAAATTGATACATCCGTTGCCCCGTCGATACGGGCCGCCTCAACATATGATGCAGAAATAGTATCAAAAAAGTTCTTAAACATCAAAATGTTCATACAGTTTGCAACTGAAATAATCCACATAGGCCATTTTGTATCAGTAAGATTAAAATGGAATATCGTAAAATTCAAGAAGTTCTTAAATAACGGAACTAAATTAAGTGTCTGTGGCATCATCATTGTCCACATTATCAATGTAAACAATATTGAAGAGCCCAGAGGTTTAAGTCTTGACAAAGCAAATCCCGCAAGACCGTTTAAAAAGATAGCTCCAATCAAACTTCCCAGTATAATAATTCCGGTATTGATGAAATATGTACCAAATTCAAGGTCATTCCATACTTCAATAATCTTCTCAGGATGTATCTCCTTAGGGAAGAAAGTCGGCGGAACTGCCAAAAATTCATTTATATCTTTAAGGCAGGATACAAAAAGCCAGATAACCGGAACAATACATATAAGACTGATACAGATAATAAAAGCCAGAATTACATAATACAACGCCTTAACCTTGGGTTGTTTGAAATCCAAAGCTGTAATAATACCATAGGTTTTGTTATAAAACTTATTGTTCTTTTTGTTCTTTTTACTCATAGCATTAATCCTCCAGTTTCTTCTGTAACTTGAAATAAAAAACAGTCATAACCAAAAGGATTACAAAAGATACAATTCCTATAGCCAGTGAACTGTCCGCACGCATATATCTGAAAGCCTCATAGTAAGACTGAAGGCTCAGAGTCAAAGATGCGTTATTAGGGCCACCGTCTGTCATAATCATAGGTTGATTCATTGTCTGGAACACACTTATGATCTGAGCAACAAGCATGAGTAATGCTGTCGGCATAATCTGAGGGATAGTAATATGTATAGTCTTTTTAATTACGCTTGCTCCGTCAATAGTTGAAGCTTCATATAAATCCTGACTTATGCCCTGCAAACTTGCAAGATAGATAACAACCGTACTTCCAAAGCTCTTCCATGTCATTGAAATTACTATAAGCATGATTGTTAAGTCCGGATTCTGGAGCCATTGCTCGGGTGGGAGCCCGATTTTTGCAAGAAGCATATTAAGGACTCCACTTTCGCCCGGCAAAAACATAAAATACCAGATAAGGCTGGCCGCAACCATCGGAACCAGTACAGGAACATACACCAGTGTCCTGAAAAGGCTTTTGAAATGAACTATCTCATTTAATGCAATTGCCACAAAAAGAGGCAAAAAGAATCCGATAACGATAGACCAGAATACATATTTCAATGTATTAACCAAGGTTTGCAGGAATATAGGGTCTTTCAAAACATTTATATAGTTCTGTATACCCACAAATTCAACCAGGTCATAGCCACTTGTTTTGAAAAGAGACATATACGCACCTGTAACCACCGGCTTCCACATTACAATATAGAGTGTATAAAAGCTCGGAACCAGCAACAGCCACGCTGCCCAGTTTTTCCTCAATGCCCCAAGGAACCTCTGTGGCAGAGACCTTTTTATGCTTGGGTTTGTATTAGTTCTGTTTATATGTATCAAAATTTCTCTTCCTTTACTGTTTATCTAAATACTTAGTCTGAAATTCTGCAGCTTCCTTTTTGAGGATTCCTTTAATATCTGCATTCTTGTTTGTTAAAATCTGCTGAAGAACACGGTCAAACACTGAATAAAGTTCCTGAGCACAAACCGGAGGTTCAGGGTTAACAGTTACGCCTTTTAATTCCTGATAATCCTCAAACATTTTTGGATCTACCTTGATATATGGCTTTTCTGCTTCTTCCTTTGCCTTTGTAAGTTTTTCGTCTGCAAAAATATTGATTGTTCCGTAACCTACAAGTCTGCCCTGTTCTGACTGTGTCTTTGCAGTTTCAGCCCATGCAGTTTTGGTTTCCTCACTGTCTGTCGGGATACCGCCTGTAAGTTCAAGCCATTTAAACGCTGCTTCAACTTCTGCTGTTGTTGCTTTGTTGCTGAACATATATACACCACCGCCGAGAAGAGCCGCACGATTTACAGGTCCTGCCGGGATTCTTGCAACTGCAACATTATCTCTGCTCATGTTATACTGCTTGATTGCACTGTTTATTGTAGAAGGTGCCTGGATACCCATTGCAACCTGATCTGTTGCAAACATTCTAATGAATGTGTTTGAAGCATCTCCTAAAATATCGTCCTGGATAACATTGTGCTTCCATTTAAGGTCGCTTATGTATTTAAGTGCTTCGTAACATTCTTCACTATCAAATGTTGCAACCCACTTTCCGTCTACCATCTTTTCAAACTCTGTGCCAAACGCCCAGGCAATATTACAGAATATCCAACCACCCTGATTGTTTGTTGTTGGAATAAAGAAACCAGGCTTACCTGTCTTCTCTTTAATTGTTTTTGCTGTTTCAACAAGCTCATCAAAATCTTTCGGGAAAATCGGAACGCCGTCTTTGTCAACGAGTCCTGCGTCTTCAAACATCTTTACATTACAAAGAAGACCCATTACATATCCGTTTTTAACAAGACCATAATACTTGCCATCTTTTTTAAGCAAATCCATGTATACATCGTTATACAATGTATCGTAGCCAGCTTCTTTTACTTCCTTGGTAATATCACGAGCGTAACCTGCATCAATTATCTTCTGTGATTCAGTAAAATATGTCTGGAATACTGTTGGTAACTGACCGCTTGCAGCCTTTGGCAAGAATGAATTCACATCATACTGCCAAGTATCAGGAGTTACTGTAATTTCAGGATATTTTTCGTTCATCTTCTGAAGATATCCGTCATAAAGTTCTGCATTTGTCTTGTCGTTTGATGTTGGCCAGTTACTTACTGAAATACTTACATTTCCATCCTCAGCTCCACCGCCTCCGTTAGCCGCACAACCTGCTAACATAGTGCAAGAAAGGACAACCAATACCATTTTTGTTAAAAATTTTTTCATAAATACCCTCCTTAAAAATAGTCATAAAAATTGACCTTAATTCTTTCTATAATAATTCTACAAAAACACATAATTTATTTCAAGGTGGTAATCCTACTTTTTAGATGTGTATTTTTACTTTTTCCCCTAAAACTCGTTGACTTTGATACTCATTTTTGGTAATCTTAAACTAAGTTAGAATGATTGCTGTCAAATCACGAAAAGGAGTTGTATTTATGTATAAACTACTTCTGGTTGACGATGAACCGCTACTTAGAAAAAGTTTGGTTTCTACCATTGACTATAATAAAATAGGTTTCACCATTGTAGGAGAAGCAGCCAATGGCCTTAAAGGCATTGAGGCTTATAAAAAGTACAGACCCGATGTCATTATTACTGATGTCCGTATGGATATTTGCGACGGTCTTAAAATGATAGAGGAAATCCGCAAGATTGATAATGGTTCGTGCCAGTTTATTGTGCTTTCAGGATATAACGATTTCGAATATCTTAAATCCTCCATCAGTTTAGGTGTATTTGATTATCTCCTTAAACCTATAAGGAACGATGAGCTTATTTCAATTCTTACAAAAATGAAGCTTAAACTTGATAAAAGTACTGCCTCAAAAGAAGCGTTCTCTAAAATAAATGATAAACTGAAAATACTTAAAAATGAATTTGTCAAAAAGATTTTTCTTGGAAACATCTCTGCTGCCGAAGCGACAAAGCAATTTGAGATATTTGACCTTCCGTCATCTTTCAGTTCATTTTACAGTATTTATGCAGAGTTCAGTTCTTCTCCCTGTCTCCCGACTCCGGAAAGTTTCAATTATATGTACTGTATTATTGAAAACGATGTATATGGTTTTGTTGTTTTTAATGATATTAATTACAACTTCGCCTTAGATTTATCAGAACAAAACTCAAATTCAAAAATAGGCATAAGTGCTATGTCAGAAGATATTTCCCAGATTACCGTTTCTGCTAGCAATGCTTATCAGGCTTATAAAAACTGCAAGGCAGATATCAATATTTCCTTTGGTCTTCACGATGACGATATCAAAATGAGTTCTTTTGTGTCTCAGGCAAAACAATTTGTTAAAGAAAACTATTCAAAAGGTATCAATACAAAACATGTCGCTGAAAACTTTGGTTTCAGTGAATCTCACTTTATGCTGCTTTTCAAAAAGGCAACCGGAACTTCCTTTTCTTCCTATCTTCTTTCTTACCGCATGGAAGTTGCCATTGCTCTTATAAAAACTCAAAGATACCGCATCTATGAGATATGCAACAATGTCGGATATCGTGATATCAAAAGCTTTCGAAACGCATTTAAGAAGTATACCGGCTTATCCCCGGTTGATTACAAAAAGAAAATAGAAGAAAGTAGTGATTAATACAATGAAAAAAATGTTTAAGAGAGTTATCGGAATGATGTTAATATTTCCGATTCTGGCCTCCCAAGCTATGGCAATTAGCTACACCCCTGAATTTTCAGACGAGCTTTCAAGGGTTGGAATTAATGCCGACCCTGACGATGCCAATGGATTGGATATGTTGTCTCAGACAGGAATTAACACTATCCGTTACGCCTTAAACTGGCACAAATTTGAGCCAAAAAAGGGAGTCTGGGATACGGATTACATAGACTCAAGAATTACGCTTTTAGAAAACCACAACTTTCATTCTATGATTGGTGTCGGTGTTAATAACTCGCTATACTCGGAAAATTCCGATATACGCTATGGTGTTGAAACAAGAGAAAATCTTGAAGCTTTTTCTGACTATTGTCTTAAATTAGGAGAATATCTTGCGGAAAATCATCCGCAAATTACAACCTTCCTTATTTGGAATGAACCAAACTCTATATCGTTCTGGAAAGACAATCCAAATCCGGCATCTTACTACAATCTGGTTAAAACTGCGTCTATTGCTTTTAAGAAAGTTATCCCGGACTGCACCATTATTGCCGGTGTAGCCGCTAATCCTTCATTGAATTTTTTAAACCAGCTATATTCTCTTGGTATTTACAAATATGCTGATATAATTTCCGCACAGCCATATGTTGCTCCATCCAACGCAGATGAGGGAACTTTGTCATACCGTCTCAGTCAGTATGACAAGCTCAGCAGCCAATATGGCGGCTGGAAAGAAAATTACATCTCCGAAATAGGCTGGCACACCGTTTCCGATGATAACACAATTGGTGTGTCCGAAGAAACACAGGCGGAGAATTTAATCAAAACTCTCGCTCTTGCCGATAATTATGATATGAGCGGTGTGAATTTTTATGAGCTTGTAGATGGAACAGGCAATACCCCTGCATCCGAAAACCATTACGGCATTTTAGAATACGATTATACCTCAAAAAAAGGCTACGATGCTCTTGTTTACTTCCAGGATAAAATTGGCGGTGCAGATTACGCCGGTAAACTTACCAGCAACGATGGTTCTTCTGCTGCTTATTTATACCATAAAAATGGCAAAATAATAGCTATCGCCTGGTCTCAGCAAAGTTCTGTTCCGCTTTCTACGTTGGGTATAAACAGATATGACTCCGCTACAGACATATATGGCGAAAAAGTTAGTTTGCCGTTTATTTCTAACAGCCCTATCTATCTTGAACTTTCCGACAGTTCTCTACTTTGTTCAGCAATAAAAGCAAGTATAAATAGATATTACGAAGAAATTCCTGATATATGCTTGACCGATGGAATAATTTCACTCCAAAATACAGATATTCTTTCAATGGATGCAAGTGCAATACGAGCGCATTTTGAACAGCATTATGTTGAAGCGTCTAGCCTTATTGACATATACTCCGAACGCTATGAACCGACGGATTTCAGTTTATTTTTAACCGCCTCATATAAGCTCCACAAAGCGGCTGATAAGCTCGGCATTTTATGCAACTACCTTTCCGAAGGTCAATCCGCTGTAAGCCATCTGACATCTGATGAAATCATCTCTTATGTCAGAAATCAGATTGAACAACAAGCCGAAAGGCAGGTTGAATTCTATAACGAAAATACTGGTGAAACAAGTTCTCTTGATGTAACTTTCAGCGGAATAGAATTGGGAGACACTGTTACTTTGGCAATAGCTGACGATACCGGTTTTCCTGTATATGTAACCCAGAAAACCATTGGGTCTGGTGTTGAGCCGAGTCTTACTTGCGCCCTTGGCGCTCTTGCTCCCGGACAATATAGCGGGCGCATTTCTTCCCGTATTTCTAATCCGGTTATAACCTCCATTTCTTCTTCAAACTCTTCTTTATATACAGATTTTGAAGATAATCTCTTTACAATAACCATAGGAGATTCTACTGATATCGAAGAAACAGAGTTTGCTCACGAATATCCTTATGCACAGTCTGTTTTACATCAGGCTGAACGCTATAATAAACGAGCTCACACTCTTAATGAATCAATATATGACAGCAATCATAAAACGTCATATATCGAAATAGCCGACTATATCGCAACAAAACTTGCAGAGCTTTCTTCAAAAGTGGCATCTGTGGAAGAGGCGGACTTTGATAAAGGATTCTTAATTGTTACAACTCCTTCCTTCATAAGCAAGAGCGGTACGGTAGATATTTCAGCCGAGATAACAAACAAAAACGCTCTCGGTTTTGATGGTCAGGTGGAAATCTTAGATAATAACAACAATCTTCTCGATGTTATTGATATAACAATCCCGCGCAAATCAACGGAATCCATTGATTTCATCATCGAAATACCTGAAAAATCTGATGTAGGACAATACTTCTATTATGTAAATCTTATGGTGGAAGGCAAATGCCTTTCTTCCAAAGCCATATATATAAAGACCCAGATAGGTCCTTATTCCTCTGCGGAAATTATAGACGAAAACCAGGTTGCTTCAACGCCTTCTGAAAACAAGTTCAAAATAGGGGATAAAGAGTATATTCTTCTTGAAACAACCGATAATAATGAATCTAAGTTTTTTGTTATGGAAGAAGATGTAACCGATACTGCATATTTTGATTATAAGCGATACGATATAGGGTTCGACCCATCTGACCACGATAATATTGCTTACTATCTTAACAACAGCTACGCTGTTGATTCAGCTATTAAAAAATATATTAACAAGAATCATTCATGGCTTACCGAAGCGGGATATGGCGACTCAATCCGTCCTACAGACTACACCGTTAATTGCGGTATAAATCTGATGTCTGTTCAGGAATGGTATAAATACGCAGGAAAGTTCGGCTATGTTCCAACAAACAGTGCTTCCAATACCTGGTGGCTCAGAACTCCCGGAACAAATATTGACACCATAAGATATATATCAACATTGTCAGGCAAGTCTTTGCATACATATACCAACCAAGAACAGCGTGGTATACGCCCGGTATATTACTTAAACAGCGACTTCTTCAAGAAAGTAAAACCTACCTCGATTGGCGCTAATGTTCTTAAAGCAATCAAACAAACTTATTCGATTGATGAACTTTTATCCGGAGGTGCTTATACAAAAGAGGATTTGATTGCTTTGGGTATCTATGCAAAAGGAAATGCTGTTGTTGCCGAGGCGAAACTTGCAAACACACAAGGCGATACTCTCGTTTCACCTGAAAATCATCAAGATTTCAAGGTTACAATCGTAAGCAACAGCGATAGTCCATTTACCGCCTACTTTGCAATTTATAGTAGCCGAAACGAACTCATTTCCTGTGTTTCTGCAAACATAGAAACAGAGACAACAATTAATGTTTCCTTGCCGAAGGCAGCACCACAAGGAGCTTATGCAAAGCTCTTTACATGGCAACTTGATACAATGATTCCCTTGGATGTTCCTATAATATTTCAGTCAACCGATAATTAACGAACATTTCGAAACTCCTTTATAAAACAGGTGCAGAATACGCGCCAAATAAAAAAGCGTGATGGTAATACATCACGCTTTTTTATTTTTCTCTCTGTATTTTTAGGGTGATACCTAGTATCGGTATAAATCGCTGCCTATTGAATTATAATTTTATTTAATTTCTAAAATTTTATCAAGCCTGAAATATTTAAGAATTTCATAAAACTTATCCTGACAGGAAAGAACAGTATCACGCAAAAACCCTTTTTCATTATTCCATTCTTTTAAACCTCTGTAATAGAACATTTTATGTTCCTCATCAATTATGAAAGGGATAATATTATGTTTAAGACATTCCTTGAACATAATCAATCTGCCAACACGCCCGTTGCCGTCCTGAAATGGATGGATGCGTTCAAACCGGAGATGAAAATCAATAATATCATCTAATTTTATTTGGTTTTTGCTATTATACTCATCTAAAAGATTTCTGATTTCAGCATGAACATTTTCAGGTAATGTGGTTTGCATTCCGCCAACTTCGTTGGGAAGATTTTTATAATCGCCAACTTTGAACCAATCTTTTCTGCTGTCTCCGGTGCCACTTTTTAAAATGAAGTGTAATTCCTTTATATATTTTTCCGATAACGCATATTTAGCATTATCAATAACAGAGTCGATGCATTTGAAATGGTTGGCAGTTGCCACTATGTCATCCACATTCACAACGTCGTCTGTTATACCTATAGTGTTAGTTTCAAAAATATATCTTGTCTGGTCGTGCGTAAGACGACTGCCTTCAATATGATTTGAATTATATGTCAAATCTATTTGTATACGATGATATATTCCACCTGAAAGTTTGCTGTCTTTTTGCTCTTTTAATATGTCAAGAAGCGTCTGAGGCTTACTCGACTTTCTCTTTGCCCTTTCCGGCTTCTCGCTATCTTCAGGAACATTCCATGTTTTGCCTGTTAAAAAAGCCCCGGGAATTTTTCCATCTTGACAATATTTTCTGACACTTCGGTCTGTCAATCCCCATTTTTTTGCTATCTCTGCAACTGATAAATACTTCATAAAAATAAACTCCTTAAAATTTCTCTGTCTATATTATATCACATTACAGGAAAAATTTCAATACATTTTAATGGTAAAATCTTGCTTTATTTTTCCGATATAGGAATCTTTGTCTTGGATGTTTCTATATATGATTCCATTTTTTAACCAACAAGTCATTCAAAATTACGCCAATTTTAACATTTTGAAATCAACTTTATTTCAAAAAAATTCAACTATAATAGTCACACTAAATTTCGCAAGAGCGCCCAATTTAGTCAAAACTCTTTTAAAAGACTAAATTAAACTTGACAAACACGTAATTACATACTATAATGTAATTATGTCATAATATAAGCAAATGACTAAGTTGGAAGGTGATATTATGAGAATATATAACTATAAGAATAAATGGGAGCAGTTTTTGACGCCGGAAATAGTGTCTATGCTTACTCAGATCCACGAATTCAAAGGAAAGCAAAATTTATTCATTGAATCAAGTGCAGATGCACTTACTGGGCTTGTTGAAATTGCTAAAATTCAGAGCACTGAAGCTTCTAATAAAATTGAGGGTATATATACATCTGATGAAAGAATCAAAAAACTTGCTTTGGCTAAAACGAATCCCCAAAACAGAGCTGAAGAAGAAATTGCAGGATATAGGGATGTTTTGAACACCATTCATTCTAATCATGATGGCATTCCGCTTAGGCCTAATATTATTTTACAGCTTCACAGAGATTTATACAGATTTAATACTGTAACTTACGGCGGTCAATACAAGAATGTGGACAATGTTATAGCTGAAGAGGATGAAAGTGGCAATAAGTTTGTCCGCTTTCAACCAATAGAGGCATGGGAAGTTCCTGAGAACATAGAAAATCTTTGTTCAGCATTTAACGAGGCAATCGCATTAGAAACGATCAATCCACTTCTTGCGATTCCAATGTTTATACTTGATTTTTTATGTATACATCCGTTTAATGACGGAAACGGAAGAATGTCAAGACTTCTTACTCTTTTGTTGCTTTACCGAAGCGGATATATCGTTGGAAAATATATCAGTATTGAAAAAATGATTGAATCAACAAAAGATAATTATTATGATGCTTTGCAAAAGAGTTCTTTTGGATGGCACGAAAATAATAATAACTACGCACCGTTTGTAAAATATATGCTTTCTGTTATTCTTGAAGCGCATAAAGAATTTGCATCCCGCGTGCAGATAATGATTGAAAGTAAACTCTCAAAGCCTGAAAGAGTTGCAAAAATTATTGAAGATACACTTGGTAGGGTGAAAAAACAAGATATTTTAGAAAAATGCCCTGATATAAGTGAGACCACAGTGCAAAGAGCGTTAAATAACCTTCTTAAAAAGGGTAAAATCATCAAAATAAGCGGCGGAAGATATACTTCCTATACTTGGAACAGAGAGGACGAATAACAAATGATTACAGGTGAACTTAAAAATAAAATAGACGGACTTTGGGATATATTTGCATCAGGGGGACTTGTTAATCCCCTGGATGTAATTGAACAGATTACATATCTTATGTTTATACACGACCTTGACGATACGGACAACCTTCGTGCAAAGGAAAGTGCTATGCTCGGTCTCCCGCATAAAAGTATATTTGCAGATGAAGTTGCAATCGGAGAACGCAGCATTGATGGTCAGCAATTAAAATGGTCAACATTCCGTGACTTTCCTGCCGGAAAAATGTATACTATTATGCAAGAGTGGGTGTTCCCGTTTATTAAGAATTTGCATGCTGATAAGGATAGTGCATATTCCAAATATATGGATGATGCAATCTTTAAGCTTCCTACGCCGCTTTTGCTTGATAAGGTAGTAACAAGTCTTGATGATATTTATGAACTTATGAAAAATTCTTCTGATAGCGATGTCAGAGGAGATGTATATGAATACTTACTCAATAAAATTGCTCAGTCAGGACTTAATGGTCAGTTCAGAACACCAAGACATATTATTAAAATGATGGTTGCTATGATGCAGCCAAAGCCGGATGATGTTATTTGCGACCCCGCCTGCGGTACAAGTGGATTTTTGGTATCTGCTGGTGAATATTTAAAAGAAAATCACAAGGAAGAAATATTCTTCAACAAGCAGAAAAAAGACCATTATATGAATTCTATGTTCTACGGCTACGATATGGACCGAACTATGCTCCGTATCGGTGCTATGAATATGATGACACACGGAATTGACAGTCCGTTTATTGAATACCGCGATAGCTTGTCGGACCAGAATGCAGACAGAGATAAGTATTCTCTTATCTTAGCAAATCCGCCTTTCAAAGGTAGTCTTGACTACGATATTGTGTCTGCAGATTTGCTTAAAATGTGCAAGACAAAGAAAACAGAGCTTTTATTCCTTGCTCTGTTCCTTCGCATGCTTAAAATTGGCGGAAGATGTGCCTGCATCGTTCCTGACGGTGTGCTTTTCGGCTCCTCAACTGCACACAAAGCAATTCGAAAAGAAATTATAGAGAATAATAGATTGGAAGCTGTTGTTTCTATGCCTTCGGGTGTGTTTAAACCCTATGCCGGAGTTTCTACTGCTATCCTTGTATTTACAAAAACAGGTCATGGCGGAACTGACAAAGTATGGTTCTATGATATGAAAGCAGAAGGCTTCAGCCTTGACGATAAGAGAACTCCCGTGGCTGAAAATGATATCCCTGATATTATCGAAAGATTCCATAATCTTGATAAAGAAGCGGACAGAGCAAAAACAGAACAGAGCTTCTTTGTGGACAAGCAGGATATTGTAAATAATGATTATGACTTATCTATCAATAAGTATAAAGAGACAGAATATATACCTGTGGAATATCCTTCAACAGCCGAAATTATGGCAGACCTCCATGAACTCGAAATGGAAATAACTAAGGGATTGGCAGAATTGGAGGAAATGCTGTGATGAAAAAAAGCTTGTGTGAAATTTCAAATCCCAAGCAATGGAAAACTATATCAACTGATATGCTTAAAGATGAAGGCTATCCTGTATATGGTGCTAATGGGATAATTGGTTATTATTCAGAATATAACCACGAAGAAAAAACCCTTTTAATAACTTGCAGAGGTGCAACTTGTGGCAGTCTAAACATTTGTGAACCCTATTCTTATGTAAATGGTAATGCAATGGCACTTGATAATCTTATTGAAGAGATAGACATCCATTATTTGTATTACTACTTACTTAATAGAGGATTAAAAGATACTATAACTGGAACAGCACAACCTCAGATTGTGAGGCAATCATTGCAAAAAGTGTATGTTGAATACCCTGAACTTGAAGTTCAGTGTCAAATTGTAAATAAGTTAAATCAAGTTACCAACTTAATAAATAAGAGAAAAAAACAACTTTCAAAATTAGACGAGCTTGTCAAAGCACGATTTGTCGAACTGTTTGGTGACCCTATAACCAACAGCAATAATCTTCCAACAGAGCGAATGGAACAGCGTTTCAGTCTGAAGGCAGGTATTACCACATCAGCAGACGATATACATGACTTCGAAGAAGGTGTGTATGAGATTCCTTGCTATGGCGGCAATGGCATCCGTGGTTATGTGAAAGAAAAATCATATACAGGAGATTATCCAATCATCGGCAGACAAGGTGCCTTGTGTGGAAATGTTCAATATGCTACTGGTGACTTCCACGCAACAGAACACGCTGTGCTTGTATCGCTGCTAAAGAATGATAATTCGGTTTGGGTATATCATTTACTCAAACTGATGGATTTGTACAGGTATCATACGGGTGCGGCACAGCCTGGATTGGCTGTTAAAACACTTAATACTGTAGAAGTCATTGTGGCTGATAAGAGTAAGCAAGACCAATTTGCAGCCTTCGTCAAACAGACCGACAAATCAAAATTGGAAGTGCAAAAAAGTCTTGAAAAATTAGAACTTCTTAAAAAAGCACTAATGCAAAAATATTTTGGGTAGGTGAAGAATAGTGGGGATTAATATATCGGCGGATAAATTCTTAGACAGTGTCTTTGCTGGTTTTAGAAAAGTAACACCAGCATTATTGGCTATTGATATCGTTGCTGGATTAATTATTTATGGTCCAAAAAGAATATTGGAAAGTGTATATTTATCGAATCTTCCTAACGGCGTATTAAAGATTGTGGGTATTATATTTTTGATTTCTACTTTTCTTTTGATTATCAACGTAATATCATATCTCGTAGTACGAATTAGGAAAAAAATTTACATACGTCATCTAAATAAAGAACTTGAGCTGTGTACATATGTTGAAAAAAAGATGATATCGATTATGTATTATGCCCCATCGCATTCTTTGTTGATGTCTTTTTACGGACAAACAAAGGGGGCATTACTTTTTAAAAATATCATCGTTCAAACAACAAATGTTAGTTCCGATATAGGTTATATGACATTTTCGTATATGCTTCAACCATGGGTGGTTAATTATATCAAGAGACATCCTGGATTTTTAACAATGACATTAGAAGAGTCAAAGAAAGAATATGCTGAATATTATCGAAATCTAGACAATGGAGCAGCGTATTAAATAAGGGGTGAACACAAATGACAAACTTTGATTTCTTAAAATCTGACCCGCAATTTGCTACATTTTCCGATGTGGCTATTAGTGCTGAAAAGATTTTAAATATTGATATGGCTGCATCGGTACTTAACTGTCGCAGAGCCATGGAGTTTGCAGTAAAATGGATGTATTCCGTTGATAAGGACTTACATATGCCTTATGATACAACTCTTGTTGCTTTGATGGGTAGCGAAGAGTTTCGTGATGTTGTAGGGGCGGATATATACAGAAGAATGGATTTTATCCGCAAAGCCGGCAATATAGCAGCTCATGGCGGAAAGAAAATATCTATGGAGCAAGCAAAGCTTTGCCTTGAAAACCTTTATTATTTCCTTGACTATGTTGCATATTGCTATGGCAAGGATTATAACGAGGGTCAATTTGATGCAAGTCTTTTAGAGCTTACTACAGAAGAAGCACTGTCATTTGTTACCGAAAAGACGGTTGACCTTGAAAGCCTTATGGCAGAAAACAAGGCATTAAAGGATGAACTTACAGCACGCCGAACTGAACAGCAGCAGACTTATGTTCCGAAACCTCTGGATTTATCTGAATATAAGACGAGAAAAATCTACATAGATACCATGCTTCAAGAGGCAGGCTGGATAGAAAATAAAAACTGGAAAAATGAAGTTGAACTCCCAGGTATGCCCAACAAATCGGAGGTTGGCTTTGCAGACTATGTATTATATGATGATACTTTAAAGCCGTTGGCGGTTGTCGAAGCAAAACGCACCTGTAAAGATGTTGCAGTAGGCAGACAACAGGCAAAACTCTATGCCGATATATTAGAAAAGCAGTATGGCAGACGCCCTGCTATATTCCTCACAAACGGTTTTGAAACAAGAATTGATGATGGTCAATATCCCGAAAGAAAGGTTGCAACCATTTATTCAAAGCGTGATCTGGAAAAAATGTTTAACCTTCGCAGAATGAGGACAAGCCTTAAAAATGTGATGGTTGATAAAAATATTGCAGGTCGTTATTATCAGGAGGGTGCAATTAAAGCTGTTTGTGATGCTTTGGATGCCAAAAATAGAAGAAAAGCACTTCTTGTTATGGCAACTGGTTCAGGTAAAACAAGAACTGTAATTGCACTTTGCAAAGCACTTTTAGATCACGGTTGGGTTAAAAATATCCTATTTTTAGCAGACAGAACATCCCTTGTAACACAGGCAAAGCGTGCCTTTGTGAACTTGCTACCTGATTTGTCTGTTACAAACCTATGTGAAGAAAAAGATAACTTTGCAGCTCATTGTGTATTTTCAACCTATCAGACTATGTATAACTGTATAGACGAAATAAAAGACGATGAAGGAAAGCTTTTCACAAGTGGCCACTTCGACCTTTTAATCTGTGACGAAGCGCACCGTTCAATTTATAATAAATACAGAGACATTTTTAACTATTTTGATGCTCCTCTTGTTGGTCTTACCGCAACACCAAAAGATGAGATTGACAAAAATACCTATGAGATCTTTGAACTTGAAAGCGGTGTGCCTACTTACGGCTATGAGCTTGCTCAAGCGGTTAAAGATGGGTATTTGGTTGACTATATGTCGGTAGAATCTAGGGTTAAGTTTATTGAGCAAGGAATTTCATACGAAGAGTTAACCGATGAAGAAAAAGAAGAATATGAAAATCTGTTTGAGGACGAAGATGGAGAAATTCCTGAAAGAATTAGCTCCTCTGCTTTGAATGAATGGATTTTTAACCGTGATACTATCCGTCAGGTGCTTAATGTTCTCATGACAGACGGAATTAAAATTGAATACGGTGAAAAACTTGGAAAGACAATTATATTTGCCAAAAATCACCTTCATGCTGAAAAGATACTTGAGGTTTTCAATTCTGAATACCCACACTTAAACGGTTTTGCGAAGGTGATTGACAACAAAATCAATTATGCACAGAGCTTGATTGATGAATTTTCAGACCCTAAAAAGCTTCCGCAGATTGCTATTTCTGTTGACATGCTTGATACAGGTATTGACGTGCCGGAGGTTTTGAATCTTGTATTCTTTAAAAAGGTTATGAGTAAGGCAAAGTTCTGGCAAATGATAGGGCGTGGCACCCGTCTTTGCCCCGGACTGTTGGACGGAGAAGCTAAAAATAAATTCTACATTTTTGATTTTTGTGGAAACTTTGAGTTCTTCAGAATGAACCAAGGAAAGCCTACTGCAAATCAGATGGCACTTCAAGGAGCTATATTCAACCTGAAATCCCAGATTATATTTAAACTTCAGGATATTGCTTATCAGACAGAAGATTTAATTGCATTCCGTAAGAGCTTGGTTTCTGAAATGGTAACAAAGATTCGTGAACTTAATAAGGATAATTTTGCAGTAAAACAACACCTCAAATATGTTGAATTATATGCAAACGAAGAAAATTATGTATCACTTACATACGAGGATACACTTATCATCAAGGAGGAACTTGCGCCGCTTATAATTCCTGATGAAGATGAAGCGAGTGCTGTTCGTTTTGATGCACTTATGTATGGCATTGAACTTGCATATCTTGCAGGGAAAGGTTATGGCAGACACAGAAGTGATTTGTTCAAAAAAGTAAGCGGCATTGCAAGTGTTGCAAACATTCCGGAGATATCAGCAAAATCTGAACTTATCAATAAAATTCTGCATACGGATTATCTTGATAATTGCGGTATCAATGAATTTGAACACATCCGTGAGTCGCTCCGTAATTTGATGAAGTACATTCCGCACAATGTATTAAGATACGACACTAATTTCGGGGATGATATTCTTTCAACAGAGTGGAAGGAATCTGAACTTGAAAGTGATGACCTTAAAAACTACAGAGCAAAAGCGGAATATTATGTAAGACAGCATCAGGATAATAGTGTAATTGCGAAGTTAAAAGGTAATGTACCGCTGACTAAGGAGGATGTGTCAAAACTTGAAAAGATTCTGTGGAATGAGGTTGGCACAAAAGAAGAATATACTGCTGAATACGGAGAAAAGCCACTTGGTGAATTTGTTCGCGAAATTGTAGGTCTTGATATGAATGCCGCAAAAGAAGCGTTTGCTGAATTCTTAGGCAATGCAAACTTGGATAGCAGGCAGATATACTTTGTTAATCAAATTGTTGAATACATTGTTCACAATGGAATGATGAAGGATTTATCTGTGTTGCAAGATGCGCCGTTTACAGATAAAGGCAGCGTGGTTGAAATTTTTACAGACCTTTCTGTATGGGCGGGAATCCGCAAGATTATTGAAAGCATTAATATGAATGCGGCGGCGTAATAACTTGGTTTTCTTTTACACAAAATGTGTGCTTGAAGCGAGCGTATAGCGAACGATTGAACACCGTTCAACTCGAAAAAATTACAAACAAAGTGTAAATTTTTTCGAGGATTTTAGGGGTTATAGGGGCACCCCCTGAAACGGCGACGGTACATTTGTGTATCGAGAGCCAATGCTTGCTAATAATAAAAAATATGTATAGAATTTATTGAATA
>JAFSBJ010000235.1 GCA_017437345.1 Clostridia bacterium
ATTTATATGGGGAGTTTATGCCGAAGAAGGGCAAAGTGTGCTTATGTATTCCCTTATTTACAATGGCACATATATGATTCCGGAAATAATAATAACAACAATAGTTACAGGGCTTATTTTTAAAAGCAGGATATTGAGATAACACAAAAAGCATATTTTTGAAGATGTTTTTCTTCAAAAATATGCTTTTTTCATTTTAAAATCTTTTATAATAGATTATTTAACCTGTCCATTGTTTCTTTATCGGGTGTGGGTATATGGGCAAATGGAAACTCTATATTCATGCTGTCATATTTGGTCTGACATATTTTCTTGAATGGCAAAAGCTCGATTTTATCAACGCAAAGGTGGTTATCTGCAATAGCTTTAAGCTCTTTTATATTTTCCTCATTGTCATTAATACCGGGAATTATAACCTGCCTGAGAGTTGTGGGAACAGATTGACTTTCAAGAAACTCAAGAAAATCCATCGGAAGGCTGAGAGTGCAGCCAACATTTTCTCTATAGAGCTTATCTGTCGTGTATTTTATATCAAGAAGGACTCTGTCGGTTACCTTAAGAAGCTTTTTAACTGAATCATTCAAAACACTACCTGAGGTATCGAGGCAGGTATTGATGCCTTCTTTATGGCATAGCTCAAAAACTTCAAAGGCAAATTCCGACTGTAGAAGAGGTTCGCCGCCGGAAAGGGTTATGCCGCCAACACCGGAAAAATACTCTTTGTATCTCACAGCTTTTTTTACTATTTCATCAGGTGAATATAATGTGCCGCAGTTTATTTCCCAGGTATCGGGATTATGACAGCATTTACACCTGAGATTACACCCCTGCATAAAAACAACATAGCGAACACCGGGGCCATCCAGAGTACCCATTGACTGGATTGAATGAACCCTGCCTATCTTTTCCGGCATTACATTGCCTCATGGAAGGTGCGGCTGATTACCTCACGCTGCTGTTCTCTTGAAAGCTTATTGAAGTTAACTGCATAGCCGGAAACTCTTATTGTGAGGTTTGGATATGCTTCAGGGTTTTCATAGGCTTTCATAAGAGTTTCTCTGTTTAACACATTGATGTTTATATGATGAGCTTTTTTAGCAAAATAGCCATCAAGGATTGTAACTAGGTTATTTATTCTTTCTTCTTCTGTTCTTCCAAGGGCTTCGGGAGTGATGGAGAAGGTATTTGAAATACCGTCGCGGCAATCGTCATAGCTGATTTTAGCAACGGAGTTGAGGGATGCCAATGCACCATTTTCTTCGCGGTTGTGCATTGGGTTTGCACCGGGGGCAAATGGTGCGCTTGCTTCTCTGCCATCGGGGGTTGCGCCTGTGTTTTTACCATACATTACATTTGATGTTATGGTCAGAACAGAGAGGGTGTGGATTGCATTACGATAGGTTTTGGTTTTTCTGAGTTCGGTGATAACCTTATGAGACATATCCTTTGCAATTAAATCTACCCTATCGTCGTCATTGCCGAATTTCGGGAAGTCACCAACGGTTTCAAATTCTGTTATAAATCCATCTTCATCCTTTATTGGCTTTACATTGGCATATTTTATAGCACTTAAGGAATCGGCAACAACTGAAAGACCTGCAATACCAAATGCCATAAAGCGCTCTACCTCGGTATCGTGGAGAGCCATCTGGATTTTTTCATAGGCATATTTATCGTGCATATAGTGGATGATGTTCATTGTGTTGACATAGAGATGGCTGAGCCATGCAATATAGATATCAAATCTTTCCATAACCTCATTATAATCAAGGCTGTCTCCATCCATAACAGGCATCTGAGGGCCTATGTGCATTTTGCTTGTGGTGTCGTAGCCACCGTTTATGGCAATAAGGAGAAGCTTTGCAAGGTTGCAGCGAGCGCCGAAGAACTGCATCTGCTTGCCTATTTTCATTGCAGACACACAGCATGCGATTGCATAGTCATCACCATAGATAGGACGCATAACATCGTCGTTTTCATATTGAATTGAATCTGTGTCGGCAGATACCTTTGCACAGAATTTTTTGAAGTTTTCGGGAAGAGAGGTCGACCAGAGAATGGTGAGGTTTGGCTCGGGAGATGAACCGAGGGTCTAGAGAGTGTTGAGCATACGGAAGCTGGATTTTGTAACAAGAGTTCTTCCATCTTCACCCATACCGCCGACAGCCTCTGTAATCCACATTGGATCTCCACCGAAGAGCTCGTTATATTCGGGAGTTCTTAAGTGACGGGCGATACGGAGTTTGATAACGAAATCGTCCATCAGTTCCTGTGCTTCTTCTTCGGTGATGATGCCATTTTTAAGGTCACGCTCTATATAGATGTCGAAAAATGTGCTTACTCTTCCAAGAGACATAGCCGCACCATTTTGCTCTTTTATGGCTGCAAGATAGGCAAAATATGTCCACTGAATAGCTTCACAGGCATTTGATGCAGGCTCGGAAATATCAAAGCCATACATCTTTGCCATTTCCTTTAAATAACCCAAAAATTCTATCTGTTTGAAAAGTTCTTCATCTGTTCTGATGTTGGCTGCATCAAAATGACTATTGGAAAGGTCAGCTTTATCTTTTTTCTTTTCTTCAATAAGACGGTCAACCCCATAAAGAGCAACTCTGCGATAGTCACCTATTATTCTTCCTCTGCCATAGGCATCGGGAAGTCCTGTTATAACATGGCATTTTCTTGCCTGACGCATTTCGTCGGTATAAGCACGGAAAACACCGTCGTTATGGGTTGTGCGGAAGCGGAATTCTTCTTCTATTTTGCTGCTGAGCTTATAGCCATATGCTTCGCAAGCCTGACGAGCCATTCTCATTCCGCCAAAGGGATTAACTCCTCTTTTTAAGGGGCGGTTGGTTTGCATACCAACAATAATTTCGTTGTCTTTATCTATATATCCGGGTGAGTAGCTTGTGAGCGAGGAAACGGTGGCTGTGTCGATATCAAGGACTCCGCCATACTGACGCTCCAAGGCAAAAAGAGACTGCACTTTTTTCATTATTCCCTTTGTGCGCGCTGTGGCACCCGAAAGGAATTTATCATCGCCTGTGTATTCTTTATAATTGGTCTGGATAAAATCGCGGACACTTATTTCATCTTGCCAGATACCTTCATTAAAGCCATTCCAGTTATTGTGTTTCATATGTATTCCTCCTATCATTTAGTAAACTAAATCCACTTTGGATTTTAACACTACCTTTTTAAATAAATGTTTGGCTGACAGCCCAAAAAAAGAGCAATCCAGCTTATAATTTCAATAAGTTGAATTGCCCAGACGGTCGGCCATAGCCATTGGAGTATTATCCGAACTCGTTTTGAAAATACTCCAATGGCTATGCATAAAAGCTGCTTTCATTTACATTCCCCCGCGGTACTCCGCGAAATCCGTCAGTAGTGTAAATGTTGTGTAATATGGTTTCATTATAATCTATATATAGTGGTTTGTCAAGAAAAAAGACTGACAATTTTTTAACACAATTTCATATGTTTTTATGGTTTATTGACCTAATTTATTTTCCCTTGCATAATAGAAAAGATACTGCTGAGCTATTCCTGCAAATTCACCGAAATGCTCTGCGGCAAAGGCTGATATTTCTTTTTCTTTTGCATTTTCATCAAGATAAAGAGTCTGGACAGTTCTTTTTACCCACACATCTATCGGGAAAGCTTCTTTTTTGTGGCAGGAAAAAAGAAGCACGCAATCGGCAACCTTGGGTCCTACTCCCTTTATTTTCATAAGCTCTTTTTTTGCATCGGAATATGGCATGGATTTCAGGTTTTCCAGTTGCACTTGGCCTGATTCAATTTTCTTTACAGCATCCACTATATAGCCTGCTCTGTAGCCTGCCTTTAAAGGGGCCAGCTCTTCTTCGGTTACGCCTGAAAGAGAAGAAAGCTCGGGGAAGGCATAGTAGGTTTTGCCGCAACAGGAAAGCTTTTTGCCATACATTTCAGAAAGCTTTGACACTATCTTTTTTATGCGGGGAATGGCATTTTGCGTTGAAATTATAAAAGATATGACACATTCAAAAATTTCCTGATTGAGTATTTTTATTCCCCATCCGAAATCCATTGCTGTTTTAACATTTTCATCGGATGAAAGATGGGATTTTATAAGGTTATAGTCGGTATCAAGATCAAGATAATCTTTCCATTGACTATTAAATTCGGAAAGTGTTATATTTTTAATTGTAAGGCAGCCTCCTACGAAAGAAATATTGACAGGCTTTGAAAAGGCAACGCCTGTGTAGCTGCCATCGTTTTCTTCATCCCAGCGGAAGCACTGACCGCACATAAAGGTGTGGGTGGGATTAAAATCGTTTATATCGTGGATTATAACTGAATTGTTTTTTTCTGTAATTTTCATTTGTATCACCGCTGTTATTTTAACATATAAAACCAAAGGATTACACATTAATTTTAATATTGTAATTTAACGGTAACATAATAAGAAAGAAAAAGCTGATAATTTTTGTGTATTTTTTTTGATTAAAAAGCAATAAAAAAGTTTTCTTTTTTGAAAATATGTGATATAATATAGAAGATTATGTGATAAAGGAGCTATATTTTTGCTATGAAAAAGAAAATATGCGTTATTTTCGGCGGAGAATCGACTGAATATGAGGTGTCATTAAGATCGGCATATTCAGTTATAGAAAAGCTTGATAAGGATAAATTTGATGTTATAACTATCGGAATAAGAAAAGACGGAAAGTGGTTTTTGTATGATGGTGACTACAAAAACATTCCCGAAGATAAATGGTATGGCGAAAAGCTTTTGCCTGTGAGCCTTCTTCACGGAAGCAAGGAAAGCAGTATTGTTTCTTTAAAACCTGACGGTACATATGAAAAGCTCATATTTGATGTGGCGTTTCCTGTGCTTCACGGAAAAAACGGAGAAGACGGAACCATTCAGGGGCTTTTTGAACTGGCAGGAATTAAGTATGTTGGGGTTGGAGTTATTGCATCAAGCGTTGGAATGGACAAAACCTTTACAAAAATCATCTTTAAAAACGCAGGCATCCCCCAGGCAGACTGGGTTACAATTGCAAAGCACGAATTAAACGAGCTTGATTTAAAAATAGAAGAAATAGAAAAAAAGCTCGGTTATCCGGCATTTATAAAGCCTGCTAACGCCGGTTCATCAATCGGAATAGGAAAAGCGAAAAACAGAGATGAGCTTATTGAATGCATTAATGAAGCATTTAAATTTGACAGAAAAGTACTTGTTGAGGAATTTTTAACAGGACACGAGGTTGAGTGTGCTGTTTTAGGAAACAAGGGAAATATAAAGGCATCCTGCGTTGGTGAAATTGTGGCTTCTCAGGAATTTTACACATATGATGCAAAATACAGCTCTGATTCAACAAGCGAATTATATATTCCGGCAA
>JAFSBJ010000236.1 GCA_017437345.1 Clostridia bacterium
AGTGTAAAGCGATTTGCTTTACACTTATTTTTACGGATGGATTAATATGAAAAATTTAAAGGTTTCATATCTTCTTGATTTTTACGGTAATCTTTTTTCGCAAAAGCAAAGAGAAATTCTTGAGATGTATTATCAGGATGATATGTCCCTTTCTGAAATTGCCTCTGTTAGTGATATGACAAGACAAGGCGTTTATGACAACATAAAAAGAGGCGAAAAGGAAATACTTTCTCTTGAAAACAGACTAAAGCTTATGGATCGCTTTTTAGAAATATCAAAATCCCTGGAAAGGGTAGCTTCAAGCATAAGTCCGGGAAAAACCATCAGCGATGATGAATATAAAAAAATCAGTGAAGAAATAGATTCAATAAAAGCAAAGATATAATCGAGGTGACATAGATTGGCATTTGAAAACCTTGCTGATAAATTACAGCAGACATTTAAAAAGTTAAGAGGCAAGGGCAAAATCTCAGAGTCCGACCTTAAAGCTGCAATGCGTGAGGTAAAGCTTGCTCTTTTAGAGGCCGATGTCAATTTTAAAGTTGTTAAAGATTTTATAAACTCAGTTTCCGAAAAGGCTCTGGGTGCAAATGTTTTAGAAAGTCTCACTCCTGCACAGCAGGTAATTAAAATAGTAAATGAAGAACTGACAGCACTTATGGGTGAAAAGAGTGAGAAAATAACCTACTCCTCAAAATCCCCAACTGTAATTATGATGGTAGGTCTTCAGGGTGCTGGTAAAACCACAACAAGTGCAAAAATAGGCGGACTACTCAAAAAACAGCACAAAAGACCACTTCTGGTTGCTTGTGATGTGTATCGTCCTGCCGCAAGAAAACAGCTTCAGGTTGTAGGTTCTCAGATGGAGGTTCCTGTTTTTTCGATAGATGATTCAAACGACCCCGTATATATTGCAGAATCTGCCATAAGCCATGCCGAGAAAAATGGCAACGATGTTGTTATCATCGATACAGCCGGCCGTCTTCATCTTAATGAAGAATTGATGGATGAGCTTTTAAATATTAAAAACAAAGTAAACCCCACAGAAATTCTCCTTGTTCTCGATGCTATGACAGGTCAGGACGCGGTGAATGTGGCAACAGCTTTTGATGAAAAGCTGAATTTCACAGGCGTTGTCCTTACCAAACTCGATGGTGACACCCGAGGCGGTGCGGCGCTGTCTGTAAGGGCTGTAACGGGCAAACCCATAAAGCTCATAGGTCAGGGCGAAAAGCTAAGCGATATGGACTGGTTCTATCCCGACAGAATGGCATCAAGAATCCTTGGTATGGGCGATGTCTTAACTCTTATCGACAAAGCTCAGGAAGCCTTTGATGAAAAGCAGGCTCTTGAATTAGAACAAAAAATCCGCAAGCAGCAGTTTACTCTTGATGATTATCTTGCTCAGATGCAGCAAATGAAAAATATGGGACCTCTTCAGGACATCATAAAAATGATTCCCGGTATGAATTCTGCAGCTCTTTCATCTGTGAATATTGATGAAAGAAAGCTTGGAAGAATAGAAGCAATGATCACATCCATGACCCCAAAAGAAAGACAGGATCCTTCAATTCTTAATTCAAGCCGCAGAAAAAGAATAGCCGATGGAAGCGGTAATAAGGTTCAGGATCTCAATATGTTTTTAAAACAGTTTGAGCAGATGAAGAAAATGATGAAACAATTTAGTAATCCTAAAAAGATGAAGCGTGCCTTTGGCGGCGGCTTCCCCAATCTTTTCAGATAACTATTTGTATATAAAATTTTATTTCGGAGGTGAAAACACAATGGTAAAAATTCGTTTAAAAAGAATGGGTGCCAAAAAAACTCCTTTCTACAGAATCGTAGTTGCTGATTCAAGATATCACAGAGATGGAAGATTCATCGATCAGATTGGTACTTACAATCCCCTTACAGAACCTTCAACAATCAATGTTGATAACGAAAAAGCTTTAAAATGGCTCGGTCAGGGTGCTCAGCCCACAGACACTGTAAAAGAGCTTCTTAAAGTAAGCGGTGTTATAAAGTAAGTTTGCCGGAGGTAGTATTATATGAAAGAATTACTTGAATATATTGCAAAATCTCTTGTTGATTATCCTGAAGATGTCAGCGTTACTGAGTCTGAAAGTGGAAGCACCACTGTTTTAGAACTCAGAGTAAACGAAGCGGACATGGGCAAGGTAATAGGCAAACAGGGCAGAATTGCAAAATCTATTCGCGCCGTAGTCAAAGGAGCTGCAAGCAGAGAAAACAAAAAAGCGGTTGTTGAGATTATGCAGTAATGCAAACACAGAGGTTTTAAATCATTATGATTTAAAACCTTTTAAACTTTATAAGAATCTTTATAGCATAAAAAGAGAGGATGGTGCACATGTCGAAAGAACTTATCGATGTGGCTCAGGTCACAAATACCCACGGTCTCAGAGGCGAAGTTAAAATAATGCCCCGCACAGACTATCCCGAATTTTTTGAAGAGATAAGCGGTGTCTATCTTGAAGATAGGAGCTATCTTAAAATAACCGGAATAAAATATCAGAAGAATATGGTTATTTTGAAATTCAAAGGGATAAATAGTGTTGAAGAGGCAGAAATGCTTCGTAATAAAATACTCTATGTTGAAAAATCAATTTTTGATGACCTTCCCGATGGCACCTACCTCATTGCCGATATAATAGGGCTTGAGGTTTTAGAAGACGATATAAGCTATGGAAAAATAACAGATGTTTTTTCAACAGGCAGCAATGATGTTTATGTTGTAGACAAACCCGGTCACAAGCAGCTTCTGATTCCCGCTCTTAAAAATGTTATAGAAGATATTAATATAAATGAAGGATATATGAAGGTTAAACTACCGGAAGGATTAATGGACTAAAATGACTTTTCATCTGCTAACTCTTTTCCCTGAAATGTTTTCAGGCACCCTTCATTCAAGTATGCTTGGGCGTGCTGAAGAAAAAGGGATATTAAAATTTAATATTGTTGATATAAGAGATTTCAGCGGCAATAAGCATAACAGGGTGGATGATTCACCCTATGGTGGCGGCAGGGGAATGGTTATGCAAGCGCCGCCTGTATATGATGCGTATAAATGGGCGATAAAAGATTCAACCAAAAAACCCCACACCATTCATATGTCACCAAAAGGAAACCCTTTCACTCAGAAAAGAGCCATAGAACTTTCAAAAATGGATGAAATTCTGATACTTTGCGGTCATTATGAAGGAATAGACCAAAGAGTTCTCGATGAAATTGTTGATGAAGAAATTTCCATAGGAGATTTTGTCCTGACAGGCGGTGAAATTCCTGCAATGGCGGTTATAGATGCTGTAAGCCGAATGATAGAAGGTGTTCTTTCAAACGAAGAAAGCTTCACCGACGAATCTCATTTTTCAGGTCTTTTAGAATACCCCCACTACACTCGCCCCCCTGTTTTTATGGGTAGGGAAGTCCCTGAGGTACTTTTATCCGGTGACCATGCCAAAATATCCGCCTGGAGAAGAAGGCAGTCTCTTTTAATAACAAAAGAGAAGCGCCCCGATATGTATAAAATAAATGAAGAGGCATATGAATTGGAACTCAATCCGCCTCCGAAACGAAAAAGACGAAAAAAACAAGAAAATTAATAAAAAACACTTGCTTTTTTAAAAAGTTTGTGCTATAGTATATTTCGTATGCGAGTGGTCCTCTGCAGGTTTGCCTAAAAAGCTACATAAATTCCTTGCATGAACGCTCTTAGAGAGGAGAAAATAAAATGAACATCATTGAAAGCTTAACAAACGATCAGCTCAGAACTGATCTTCCGGCATTTAACATCGGTGATACTATTAAGGTTCACGTAAAAATCAAAGAAGGCGACAAAGAAAGAATCCAGGTTTTTGAAGGCACAGTTATTGCTAAAAAACATGGTGGCATCCAGGAAACATTTACTGTAAGAAGACTTTCCTATGGTGTAGGTGTTGAAAGAACTTTCCCTGTTAACTCACCCAAAATCGACAAAATCGATGTAGTTAGACGCGGTAAAGTCAGAAGAGCTAAACTCTACTACTTAAGAGACAGAGTTGGTAAAGCTACCAGAGTTAAAGAAAAAAT
>JAFSBJ010000237.1 GCA_017437345.1 Clostridia bacterium
AAAATTTTGAAGAAATTAATAGAACAAATTGTTAAATTTGGAATTGTAGGTATCATTGCCACCTTAATAGATATGGGTTTGCTTATGTTTTTGAAAGAAATATTTCATCTAAATATTTACGGGAGGATGAGTTTGTTTCAAGGAGCATAAGAGGCTCTTTTGCAATTTCCTCCCAGGTATATTTGCTTTTTGCTTTATAATCGCTTCCGCATACAAAAATATCGTGTATATCAAAACAAGGAGTTATGCATAATTCATCATCCTTTGCGGGCAAATTAACAAAGGCAATCTCTGCTTTTCCCTCTTTAACGAATTGGAGCATACGGGAGGAATAAGAGTTTGCCATTTCAATACGGACTGATGGGTAAAGAGAATGAAACTCTTCAAGATAAGGAAGAAGAAAATGTCTGGTTATGGTATCCCCTGCGGCAATTATCAAAGAACCGCTTTCTAAGTGGTTAAGCTGCGCTAAAAGAGTTTCCCCCTGTTCAATGGTCTGGATTGCGCTTTCAACTTTTTGGAATAATAAAAGTCCCTCTTTTGTAAGAGTTACCCCACGGCGGGAACGGATGAAAAGCTTGGTGCCTAAATCTTCTTCAAGCTGGCTTATACACTGGGATATAGCCGACTGAGAAATATAAAGACTTTGCGCCGCCGTTGAAAAAGAAGAATGGCGCGCGGTCTCATAAAAAACTTTATAATAATCCAGTTTGGTTTTCATATAAGCTCTCCTTATCACAGTTGTAAGTTTTATCTATTTTACTAATAGGTATATTTGTATTATAATAGGATTAGAAATTAAAGTCAATAGAGTGGAGGAAAAAATTATGGAAAGAAAAATAGGAACAGTTTCAAGAGGTGTTCGTTGCCCAATTATCCGTGAGGGAGACAATCTTGCAAAAATCGTGGTTGACAGCGTTATAGAGGCTGCTGCTTCCGAAGGGTTTGAACTTCGAAATAAGGATGTTGTTGCGGTAACTGAATCTGTTGTTGCCCGTGCTCAGGGTAATTATGCATCAGTTGATGCTATTGCAAAAGATGTTAAGGAAAAGCTTGGCGGAGAAACAATCGGCGTAATTTTCCCAATTTTAAGCCGTAACCGTTTTGCCATTTGCTTAAAAGGTATTGCAAAGGGTGCAAAGAAGATAGTTCTTATGCTTAACTACCCAAGCGATGAAGTTGGAAACGCTCTTATTTCCCTTGACCAGCTTGACGAGGCAGGAGTTAATCCTTATTCCGATGTTTTAAGCGAAGAGAAATACAGAGAACTTTTCGGCGAAAATCTTCATCCTTTCACAGGCGTTGACTATGTAACATATTATGGCGACTTAATCCGTTCCTGCGGAGCGGAGGCTGAAATCGTTTTCGCCAATGACCCAAGAACAATTTTAAAGTATACTGACTGCGTTTTAAACTGCGATATTCATACCCGCGTAAGAACAAAGAGAATACTTCGCGATGCTGGTGCAAAAGTGGTTTGCGGTTTAGACGATATTTTGACAAAGTCCGTTGACGGAAGCGGATTTAACGAAGCTTACGGTCTTTTAGGCTCAAATAAATCAACAGAAGATACTGTAAAGCTCTTCCCTCAGGATTGTTTTGAACTTGTAAAGGATATCCAGTCTCAGCTTAAAGAGAAAACAGGAAAGCATATAGAGGTTATGGTTTATGGCGATGGCGCATTCAAAGACCCGGTAGGTAAAATCTGGGAGCTTGCTGACCCTGTTGTATCCCCTGCCTATACAGACGGCTTAGAGGGAACACCAAACGAGCTTAAACTTAAATATCTTGCAGATAACGACTTTGCAGACCTTAAAGGGGATGCTCTTAAAGAGGCTATCTCAAATGCAATTAAGCAGAAGGGAAGCAACCTTGTCGGCAATATGGCGTCTCAGGGAACAACCCCACGCCGTTTAACTGACTTAATCGGCTCTCTCTGCGACCTTACAAGCGGTTCAGGAGATAAAGGAACACCGATTATCCTTGTTCAAGGATACTTCGACAATATGACAGACTAATAAAAATAAAAAGCCTTGGCAATCCAAGGCTTTTCTTTTTTACGCAGATTTATATTTTCCCGGGGAAACTCCCACGGCTTTTTTAAAGGTTCGGATAAAGTTGGCATAGTCGTTAAAACCGCACATAAAGGCTGTTTCTGTAACGCTTTTCCCCTCTAACAAAAGTTTTTTTGCCTCGGTTATGCGCTTGCTTACAATATATTTTGCAACGGTCGTTCCGCAGTATTGCTTAAATAAACGAGAAAGCTGAGTTGGGGATATGAAGGCATTTCTTGCAACTGTTTCAAGATTGATTGGAGAGTCGAAATTTTTGTTTATATAGTCAACGGCAAGTTGAATAGTTTTGTGGCTGGACTTAGCAGGCGAGTTTTGATTGTGCATTGAAAAAAGTCTGTTTATTTCCAGCAAAATTTCCGCCACACGCAACTTTTTATATGTTTCATCGCCGTATGAACGACTTAGCTTAAGCTCCTCAAAAAAGGAAACAAAGTTTTCTTTTTCTTCGTTTGTTAAGGAAATTTTTGTTATCTTTCCTGATGAATAAAAGCAGTCTGAAAGATTAACCTCTCCAAAGGAGGCGGAGTATAAAAAGGATGGATGAACATGAAGAATATATCTTGAAAACTTGCCCTTATCTAAAGGAACAACCTTATGAGCTTCAAATTGATTTATAATGAACAAATCTCCGTCTTCAATATCATAAACAGTTCCGTCAATCAAAAAAGTCCTGCCCCCTTCGATGCATAAAAAGATTTCACAACACTCATGAATATGAACATTTTGATTCTGGTTTTTTTCTTGCGAGAAGAAAGCACCAAAGCTTTTTGTTTCTATTGCGAAATTTATGGCATCTGTGCATGTATCAAAAAAACAGTTCATCTTTATCCCCTCCTGTTTATGACTATAACACATTATGGTAAGAAATGCAAGAAAAACACTCAAAAATACAATAAAATCGCAAAAACAATATGATAAAATTAAAATATAGAATAGGGAAGGAGGGCAATATGCTTAAAATTGAAATATTAAACAAAGACAAGAATGTTATATTTGAAGCCTCGGGGCAGAGCATTGACTGTGTTTATAACGGACAGTATAATGAAGGCGACAGGATTGTTATACATAAAAAAGATATGGAGTTCATTTCGGTTCAGCTTGATGAAACTCTTGCGGAAAGTATAATCTATTCCCCTTCATCGTCGGTTGAGTTTGAAATCCCTACGGGAAATCTTAAACGAGGATATGATGAAAGGGCTTTTGCGGGGTATAATCATAAAATCAGCGTAAAAGAGGCGGACGAAAATGAGGCCTATGGTTTTAGAAATATTGCGCTTAACTCCCATGATGTGAGAGGGAAAAAGAAATATTATCCTCATGCCTGGGCAAATCTCGTAACCCGTGAAGATGTTTGTTTCTTTGAAAGAAATGCCATAGACGGCGTCTGCCGTAACGACGGGCACGGAGAGTATCCATATCATTCCTGGGCAGGGGGCGCAAGAGAAGATTTGGAATATTATCTGGACTTCGGAGCGGAAGTTGAGATTGAAAAATTCGTGTTCTATTTAAGGGCGGATTTTCCCCACGACACATATTGGAAGTCTGTTGACATTGCTTTTGATGACGGAACAAAAGAAACTGCAAATTTTGAAAAAACTGCAGACGGACAGGAAATAGTGTTACCTGAAATTAAAAAAACAAGAAAAATACATTTAACCAACTTCAAACAAGCGGAGCTCCCGTTTTCCTGGGCGGCTTTATCGCAGATTGAGGTTTATGGAAGATATATTAAGGAGGATTTAAGTAAAATGGAAATCAGAAATGCATCAAACCCAAAGGATGTAAAGAATTACGACACAGACAGATTGAGAGAGGAATTCCACATCTCAAAACTTTTCACAAAGGATAATATCAGAATGGTATACAGCCATATCGACAGAATTATAACCGCAGGTCTCATGCCTGTGTATCAGGAATTACAGCTTGTTGGCGGAAAAGAACTTGCCAGCGACTATTTCTTAGAAAGAAGAGAAATGGGTTGTATCAATGTAGGCGGAAAAGGAATAATCACTATCGATGGCGAAGAATATGAAATGAATCCGCGAGACGGAATATATATCGGTATGGGCAATAAGGAAATCAAGTTTAAGAGTGTTGACACTGAAGACCCTGCAAAATTCTATGTTTCATCCTGCCCTGCTCACGCTACATACCCAATCGTTAAGATTGATATAACAAAGGCTAAAAAAGTGCCTTGCGGATCAGTTGAGGATTGCAACAAGAGAGTTATCAATCAGTATATTCACCCTGAGGTAATCAAATCTTGTCAGCTCGCTATGGGACTTACACAGCTTGAACCGGGTTCAAACTGGAATACAATGCCGTCTCATACCCATGACAGAAGAATGGAAGTTTATATGTATCTCGATATGGGCGAGAATGACGCAGTATTCCATATGATGGGCGAGCCAAACGAAACAAGACATATTGTTATGCACAATGAAGAGGCGGTTATCTCACCAAGCTGGTCAATCCATTCAGGCGTTGGAACGAAAAATTATTCTTTCATTTGGGCGATGTGTGGTGAGAACCAGGAGTTTACCGACATGGACCATATTGAAACAAAGGATTTAAGATAAGAGGTGTTTTAAGTGTTTAGATTAGATGGTAAAGTTGCACTTGTAACAGGAGCGTCTTACGGCATAGGTTTTGCCATTGCAAAGGGTCTTGCAAAAGCAGGGGCAACAATCGTATTTAACGATATAAACGAAGAATTTTTAAATAAAGGAATCGAGAACTATAAAGCCGAAGGTATTGATGCAAAAGGCTATGTTTGTGATGTAACTGATGAAGATGCCGTGAATGAAATGGTAGCTGACATTGAAAAGAATGTGGGAGTTATTGATATCTTAGTCAATAATGCCGGAATTATCAAAAGAATTCCTATGCACGAAATGAGCGCGGCAGAGTTCAGGCAGGTTATTGATGTTGACCTTAACGCACCATTTATATGCTCAAAGGCGGTTATTCCGTCAATGATTAAAAAAGGCGGCGGCAAGATTATCAACATTTGCTCAATGATGTCAGAGTTAGGGCGCGAAACAGTTTCTGCTTATGCGGCGGCAAAGGGCGGCCTTAAAATGCTTACAAGAAATATCTGCTCTGAGTATGGGGAATATAATATTCAGTGTAACGGCATTGGACCTGGGTATATAGCAACCCCGCAGACCGCACCCCTCAGAGAACCTCAGGCAGATGGGTCAAAGCATCCTTTTGATTCTTTTATCTGTGCAAAAACTCCTGCGGGCAGGTGGCTTGACCCTGATGAATTGGTTGGACCTGCGGTATTTTTAGCGTCAAACGCATCTGATGCAGTTAACGGACATATTCTTTATGTTGACGGCGGTATCTTAGCATATATTGGGAAACAGCCTAAATAAAGTTCCTTAATTTTCGGGAGAAACAGAATATAAAGGTTATATTTGTTCTTGTTCGACAGACGGTAAAATTGTTGACAAAAACCAAGTGTTTGCCAACAGAAACGGACACTATAAATGTTTTGTGGCAACCAAAAAGGATAGTGTTTCCTTGAAAATTACAATTGACAAAAAGTGATTTAGCGTAGAATAGCTTAGCTTTTATGTTTAAGGAGTCAATTATGAAAAGTATATTAGAGAAAATCAAAAGAAACGGAAAAGCTTTTGACGGCAAACTCCCCCGTTGCAAGATGGATAATGACGGGCGGTATATTCTCCACGACGGAGGGGACTGGACAGACGGGTTTTATATCGGCGTTTTCAACCTTGCCTATGCTCTGTCAGGGGATAAAGAATTCCTTGACCTTGCATCAAAATACGATTCCTTTTTTGAAAAAAGAATTGAAAATGGTGATGAATTTTTAAAGCTGGACCACGATGTGGGGATGATATTTTTACCTGCCATGGGCTTTCGCTATCATCTTTCCCCCAATGAAAAAGACAAAGCGATTTTGATTAAGGCTGCCGAGGTGTTATGTGAGCGTTTTAATGAAAAAGGTGGCTTTATCCGCGCCTGGGACACTTGGGAATGGGATACCGATGAAAGCTTTATTGAAGAGAAAAAAGGAAAGGTAATCATTGATTCAATGATGAATATACCCCTCTTGTTTCAGGTATCAGAAATCACAGGCGATAAAAAATATTATGATATTGCTCTGCGCCACGCAAAGACCTTGGCAGATAACATAGTAAGAGAAGACTATTCTACATATCATTCTTTCAACTTTAATCATATTACAGGGGAAAGTGTTTGCGGAAAAACTGTGCAAGGATATAGCGATGAATCCTGCTGGTCAAGAGGACAGGCGTGGGCAGTATATGGCTTTGCTCTTGCCTATAAATATACGAAGGATGTTCGGTTTATTGAAATCGCTAAAAACACAGCGGAGTATTTTATGAATCATCTTTCTGCGGTTGATATGCCTTGCTGGGACTTTGATGCCAAAGATGAAAACTTTGCACCATGGGATAGCAGTGCTTCTGTTATCTGTGCATCAGGACTTCTTGAAATATTTGAGCTTACGGGAGAAGATGTGTATAAAAATTATGCACAAAGGCTTTTAAATGCGGTTGAAAAGTTCTGCTTAACTGACGGATACGACAACTGTCAGCCACTTATTCTTCATGGCTGTATAGGAAGCGCATACGCCAAAGAGGACTCAACAAAAATCAAAAACCGTATGATAGGCCAAGCTCTGGTTTACGGGGACTATTTTTATCTTGAATGCAAACTGAAATTGAGCAAAGAAAAAATAAGAGTTTTTTAAGACATAGTGAAAGGATGTTTGAATATGAGCAAAATATTAGCTTATTATGGTATAAGTCCGAGTGAAAAAAGAGAAAAACTTTTGAAAAGCGAAGTTGCAAAGTCTGTGATAGAAGAAATTATATCTTCGGCTGATGAGGCAATCCTTGCAGAAGATGTTTCTTTTAAATTAAGCGAGTATATGATTTTTTTTAAAACAGGAGACAGAAAAACTTTTGAAAATAAATATTTTGGCAGAAGACGAAGATGCAGCGATCTTTTTATGGCATACTGGCTTACTCAGGATGAAAAATATTTATCTCCTCTGATTGACCATATTTTCTATATCTGCGATGAATTTACCTGGTGTCTCCCTGCTCATAGTGCCAGTGCAAAGGGCAACCTCAAGGCACTTATATCAAATGTGGACTTATTCCAGGCGGAAACGGCGCGTATGTTTTCTGAAATAGTTATGTGCATAGGCGACAGCCTCCCTGAATATGTTTGGGAAAGAATGAAGATGGAAATAGAACGCAGAATTCTGGCTGATTTCAGAGATGATAAGGCTGATAATTATTGGTGGCTGGGATGCAACAATAACTGGGGCACCGTTTGTGCTGCGGGTGTGGCACTTTCGTTTTTGCTTTTTGGCGAAGAAAATGAATTTGAAAAGTATAAGAATTATTTTATTAAATGTCTGGATGGTTACCTTGCGGGAATAGGGAATGACGGAGGATGTCTTGAAGGAATTACTTATTGGAACTATGGATTTGAAAATTTCGTGATTTTAGCGCAAATTTTTAAAGTGTATAGCGGTGGAGATATTGACTATTTCAAATTGCCGAAGGTCCATGAACTGGCAAAATTTCCGCAAAAAGTCAGACTGTCCGAGTCTATTTGTGCATCAATTGCAGATGCGATAGAGGATTTTACAATAAGATCAGGCTTGATTTCTCTTCTTAAATCGATTTATCCCGACGTTGCCTTGCCGGATTTTGCCTATCTCTCGCGAAAAGGGACTATAGATTCAATTTTCGATGTTTTATGGCTTGATGAAAATTATAAGGGTGATAAGCTAGAAAAAGGAAGATTTTATTTAGCGGATGCACAGTGGTTTATTACGCGCCGCGACAAATATAGTTTTGTTGCAAAAGGCGGGACTAATTCCCAACCTCACAATCATAATGATATTGGTTCATTTATGATAACAGTAGGGGAGAAGACCCTTTTTGCTGACTTAGGGAGAGGCGTATATGTCAAGGAAACTCATGAAGCGGCAACTCGTTATACTCTTTTGACAAATAGCTCCCGTGGGCATAGCGTTCCTATTATAAACGGAGAGTTCCAAAAGCAAGGAAAAGAATTTACTGCCCAAAATGTTGTCGCGGATGAAAATTCTTTCTCTCTTGATATTGAAGGTGCGTATAGCGCTGGGCTTGTAAACAAAATCAGTCGAAGTTTTTCTTTCGAAGAGGACAAAATAATTTTAACCGATAAGGTTACGCCTTCTGAAAAAACGGATTCGATTGTGGAGCGTTTTATAAGTAAAATCCCGCCAGCTTTTTCTGAAGGTTGCGTAGATTATGGAATAGGTAAAATTATGTATGATAACAGCCGATATACAGTAACAGTTCAAACCGAAACCTTTAAGGCCATTGACGGAAAAACTATTATAACGGTATATGAGGTGGATTTTGCACCTGTATCAAAAGATGAAACTGTTTTCACATTCACTTTGCAAATGTAAAAATAGGAAAAGCCTTGGAAAAATCCAAGGCTTTTTTATTTTATTTTTTCATTCCCATAAAGTAGTTTTTGCAGTATGGTCTATTCTGAACAGTATCAAGCGCCTCACCGAAACGCTGGAAATGAACGACTTCTCTTTCTCTTAAAAATCTTATAACATCGTTTACATCAGGGTCGTCTGAAACCCTTAAGATGTTGTCATAGGTTGCCCGAGCTTTCTGCTCAGCGGCTAAGTCTTCAGTAAGGTCGGCAATGGGGTCGCCTGTTACGGAAATTGTCTGAGCAGACCAGGACTCACCGGCTGCTGAGGCGGGGTAAACCCCTCTGCCGTGGTCGATGAAATATGGCGCCATAGGGCTGTTTTCAATCTCGGTGGTGGTTGCATTTTTTGCAAGCTGAGTAACCAGGGTTCCGACGATTTCGAGGTGCGCAAGTTCTTCCGTGCCAATATCGGTTAAGACTGACTTGGTAACCTCGTTCGGCATTGAATATCTCTGAGAGAGATATCGCATAGCTGCACCGATTTCGCCGTGAGGTCCACCGTACACCAAATGTTTGAGTATAGAAAAATGGCAGCTATTTATTCTGGAAAATTCGGCAAACATCCGGCACAGGAACACTTCCTGTGCTTTTTGCGTTTTATAACAAACTGTATTGCATTCTGCCAAAAACACTATAAATGTTTTCGTTTATTATACAGATTGAAATTAACGTCGAAATATGATATAATATAAGAAGGAGTGATTACAGTATGAAGGTATTAGGAATAGCTATAAAGAAAAATGAAATTTGGTATTCAGTCGTGTCTGGTTTTAAAATGAGTGATGCTATTATTATCGAAACTGGGAAACAAATTTTTAAGGCGGACTCTCCGTTGCAATCTCTCATGATGGAATTCAGCAATATTTATGCTGAATTAATTGTAAAATATAAACCAAATCGAATCGCATATAAGTTATATTTAGATGTGAAGAAAGACCAGATTCCCTATATGCACTATTCATTAGGGATTTTAAATTTAGTGTCTAAGCAACAAGGTATTGAAACTAGTGAGAGAACTGGGAATTGGATAGTTGCAGGGAAAAAAGCAAAAATTGCTAGATTTTGCGAATATTTTAATGAACACAATTTTAAGAATGAAGAGTTGGCAGCGTCGTTAATTGCATGGTATGAACTGGAGGAATAAAATTGAATATAAATTTTGATTATTCCGGACAAGTAGTGGGGAAATATTACTTAATTGAAAAATTGGGGAATGGTGGATTTGGTGCTGTATATAGAGCTCATGATAGAGTTTTAAAAACCGATAAAGCTATAAAAATATTAGAGGTTAAAAATCCTCAAGAAGCATATAAGCTTTTTAATGAGGCAGCAATTCCGTACAAATGTAGACATAATCATATAATCAAAATAAATAGTGGAGAACTTGTTAATTTTTGTGGTGAAATAGTATTTGTTGTTGACATGGATTTAGCAAATGGAGAATCAATAGAAAGTATATTAAAGAAAAGATATATTTCCACAATAGAAAGTTTGAATATAATAAAAGATATCCTGTTTGCAGTTGAATATTCACATATTAGTGGTAGCATTCATAGGGATATTAAACCTGCAAACATATTATTGGATAACGGAATACCTAAATTGTCTGATTTTGGCTTATCAACAGCTTTGGGTAGCATAATAATTCCTTGGCAATGGTATGTAGCTCATGCCGCACCTGAAACATTTGTTAATAATTCTATAGCAACTGTTCACACAGATATTTATGCAATTGGAATTACTTTATATAGAATGGTAAATAACATTTCCGATTGGAGATTGTTTTTGAATGGGATTCCTAATGCAGAAAAGCATATGCGCTCTGGAAAGTTAATTGATAAGTTGCCGATGGGGGATTTGGTTCCTGTTAAAGTTAGGAAAATAATAAATAAGGCATGTAAAAAAGAACCTGAAAAACGATATACTTCAGCTTCTGAAATGCGAAATGCTATTGAAAAATTGCAGTTTTTATATGATTGGAAACCTATTAATCAAGAACATTGGGAAGGCATAAGTGATGGAAATCCTAATAAAGAAATTTATATTGAAAAAAAGCGAAAGACAATAGAGGTTATTGTCCTGAAAAATAGGAGAAAACAATCGAATGATAGTAAGAAGTTTTCGGATTTGTTGGAAGCTCAAAGGTATATGTATGACTATATTAGAGAAAGTACATTGAGGTAGTACTCAAATTATGGGGTTTATGTTATAACAAATATTGATCCTTGTCTGTACTTTTGCGATTCTGATTTCCAATGTATCGTTTGCAGCTACCAAAAAATTCAGAAATGGATTTGAAATTAAGTTCATCCTTATTGGAAAGGATTTGATGCGTGTGGCTTACATAACTATAATCGGCGCTTTTGGGGTGGTTCCCACTGGTTATACTGGGCGTTGTAAAACAATTTGTGCTTAAAGGTTTGATGGAGAGTAAGAGTGTTTTAAATATAAGGATAGTTGCCATGGGGTTCGATTCCTCAAGCGCCCACCATTTCGGCGCTATTGTAATAGATAGTGCCGAACGTATGAAAAGGAAGAAGCTTTGCTTTGCGAGGCTTCTTTTTCTTATGCAATGATATAATATATCTAATCGTGCGATAGATTTTACCTGATTAGGAGATGATATTATAGAGGTGAAAACAAATGGAAAAAGAACAGTATATCGATGTCAAAAACTATATCAGGCAAAAGAACGGTTTATATTATGCGGTAATGGTTTATACGAATGTAAGAGG
>JAFSBJ010000238.1 GCA_017437345.1 Clostridia bacterium
ACATCATAATCACCATAAACAGCAATTGTGATGTTTTTTAAAATAGCCTGTTTTATAAAGTCAACAGCTTTCTGCATATCTGTCATCAAAAATGGGTCAAAAAACTGAGAATCGTCTTTTGAAATATAATGACCGATTTCTTCGTCACTTGTGATTCCGCGGTTTAAAATTACCGATGCAATAAGCGGTGAGATGTTAAATTTGTTGCTTACCTGCGAAACCTTTTCCATGTCGCATTCATGTATAATCCAATTTTTTGGTGTTAACAATATCTGCACCCGCTTCTGTGTTTTGTTTTGAAAATAATAAATTAATTATATCATTGTTTGTCTGTTTATGCAAGAGAATTATAAAAGCTCCGGGCAAAAATATATTGTTTTATAGTTGCTAAATAATCTAAAAAATCTTATGTCGAATAAATAATTTGCACAAGTTTACCAAAATTACAATTGGCTGTTGACTTTATGATTTTTTTTTAGTATTATATATGATATAAGTAAGTTGGTAGGTTGACTTTTGATTTTTTTCTCAGAATAAAAGGAGAGTTAATATGATTATAAAAGAAGTTACAGTTCAAAATCAGGTTGGTTTACATGCTCGCCCAGCCACATTTTTCATCCAGAGAGCTAATGAATATAAATCAACTATTTCAATTGCCCGTGATGAAAGAAAAGTAAATGCAAAAAGCCTTTTGGGTGTGCTTTCCCTCGGTATCACCAAGGGAGTAACAATCACCTTGTCTGCCGAAGGAGCCGATGAACAGGAAGCGGTTGACGGACTCGTTGAACTCATCACATCCAATTTTGCTGAAATGGCTTAATAAGCTTTTACCCCTGCATAAATAATGCAGGGTTTTTTTCTACTAAAATGCATACAACAGAAATGAGGTGACGCGGTTTATGAACGATATAGAAGAAAAATTAAAAACTCTTCCTGAAAAAAGCGGAGTATATATAATGAAAAATGCTGAAGGTAAGATTATTTATGTTGGAAAAGCAAAGATTCTCAAAAACCGTGTGCGCCAGTATTTCAAAGGCAATAAACACACAACCAAAGTCAGAAAAATGGTTGAAAATATTCACGATTTTGAATATATAATAACCGATAGTGAGCAGGAAGCTCTCATTCTGGAAAATAATCTCATAAAAGAGAATATGCCAAAATACAATATTCTTTTAAAAGACGATAAAACCTATCCGTTTATAAAAATAACCACAAACGAAGATTTTCCACGGGTGTTTATGACAAGAAGAGTAATCCGTGATGGTGCAAAATATTTTGGACCGTATTGCAGCAATTTCAATTTAAAAGAAGTTCTTGAAATAATATCCGATGTTTTCCCTTTGAGAAAATGTAAAAAACAGCTTTTTTCAGATGACCTAAATGACCGCCCCTGCCTTTATCATCAGATGGGCAAATGTCCGGGTGTGTGCTGCGGGAATGTGTCGAAAGCACAATATATGCAAACCGTTAAAGATATTATATCTTTTTTAAATGGCAATTATGATGGAGTAATAGCAAAGCTTCGTCAGAAAATGTTAAAAGCCGCCGACGATATGGATTTTGAATCTGCTGCAGCTTTTCGCGACAGAATAAATTCTGTCTCTATGCTTGGTCAAAAACAAAAAATCGTATCTGCCACAGGCTCCGACTGCGACGCGGTAGCTCTCTACAGTGCCAATGATATAAGCTGCGTTGTTGTTTTTTTTATCCGCTTAGGTAAAATTGTGGGAGAGGAGCATTATTTTCTTTCCGGCACCGACGATTTGTCAGGCGGCGATGTGCTCTCTGATTTTATATCTCAGTATTACGAAAACTCATCATTTATTCCGAATCAGCTTTATCTTCAATATGAAATTCCCGAAACTGAGCTTGTTGAAAGCTGGCTTTCGTCAAAAACAGGTCGCCAGGTAAAAATAAGCGTTCCGAAAATAGGGGACAAACTAAAGCTTATAAATATGATTGCTGCCAATGCAAAAAAACAGCATAGCGAGCGTGAACTTAAAATAATGAGAGACATTTCATTTAAGGATAATGCCCTGACAGAACTCAGGAAGCTTTTGTCTCTTAATAAAGCACCAATGAATATAGAAGCATACGACATCTCCAATATGTCAGGTAAAGCCAAAGTTGGCGCAATGGTTACCTATACTAATGGTAAGCCAAATAAAGAAAAATATCGCAATTTTAAAATCAAATATGTTGTAGGGCAGGATGACTATGCCTGTATGAAGGAAGTTATTTCCCGAAGAATAGAGCGTGGTCTTTCAGAAAAAGAAAAAGCAAAAGACTCAGGTTTTCTTCCTTTTCCTGATGTTATCCTTTTTGATGGCGGAAAAGGTCATGTCGACACCATTTCTCCCCTTGTGGAATCATATGGCCTTGGCATACCGGTTTTTGGCATAGTAAAAGATAACAAACATCGAACCGAAGGTCTTATTTCCAAAACCGGAAAGGTTGATGTTGATAAATCCTCTGATGCATTTATGCTTCTTACAAATATTCAGGATGAAATGCACCGCCGGGCAATAACATATCACCGCAGTCTCCGTCAGGGTTCTGCCCTCAAAACAGAGCTGAGAGAAATAAAAGGAGTTGGCGAAAAAAAGGCGAAGCTTCTTCTTAAAGCTTTCAGAAGTGTCAAAAGAATAAAGGATGCCACCTATGAAGAAATAGAAGCAGTAGAAGGAATAGATAAAAACACTGCAAAAAATGTATTCACTTATTTTAATGGCAGGTAATCTGACTCTTGATTTTTCACTTGGTTTGAGTTACAATATAATTTAATTGATTTATTTCCAAAGAAAGAAGGTATATAAAAGTGCCTATAATAAATTACCTTAAGAAAAATGCTGAAAAATATCCAAACCAGACAGCTCTTGTTGAAATAAACCCTGAGGTAAGGGAAGTAAGAAGAGTAACCTGGAAGGAATATGAACTCATAGAGCCCGGTTATTCTCAGGAATACCGCAGAGAAATCACCTGGGGCGTTTTTGAAGAAAAGGCAAACAGATGTGCTAATCTTTTGATGAGCCGCGGAATAAAAAAAGGCGATAAAGTCGGAATACTTATGATGAATTGCCTTGAATGGCTTCCGATTTATTTCGGAATTCTTAAATCAGGTGCTCTTGCAGTGCCCATCAATTTCCGCTTTACTTCTGATGAAATTAAATACTGTCTTGATCTTGCCGATGTTGATGCACTCTTTTTTGGTCCCGAGTTTGTTGGCAGAATGGAAGAAATATATGATTCTATCCCCGATGTAAAAATTCTTTTCTATGTTGGTGATGGTTGTCCGTCGTTTACAGAAAACTATCTCCACCTTGCCACCAATTTCTCAAGTATGGCTCCCGATGTTCAGCTCACCGATGAAGACGATGCTGCCATCTATTTTTCATCAGGTACAACGGGATTTCCAAAAGCAATACTCCATAACCACGAAAGTCTTATGCATGCTGCAATTGTTGAGCAAAAGCATCATAATCAGACTCATGAGGATGTATTTCTGTGTATACCCCCTCTTTACCACACCGGTGCCAAGATGCATTGGTTTGGTTCTTTAGTGTCAGGTAGCCGCGCAGTTCTCTTAAAGGGTGTCAAACCAAAAACAATTATGGAAGCTGTTTCCAATGAAAAATGCTCAATCGTATGGCTTCTTGTGCCCTGGGCTCAGGATATTTTAGATGCTATTGATAGCGGCGAAATAGATCTTTCCGGCTATTCTCTTTCACAGTGGCGTCTTATGCATATAGGCGCTCAGCCTGTTCCCCCATCACTCATAAAACGCTGGAAGGCAATCTTCCCTGACCATGATTACGACACAAACTATGGTCTTTCCGAATCAATAGGTCCCGGTTCTGTTCATCTTGGAATTGAAAATGTACATAAAGTAGGTGCCATCGGTAAAGCAGGCTATGGTTGGGAAACCAAGATTATAAATCCCGACGGCAGCTCCGTTTCCAGAGGTGATGTTGGAGAGTTGGCTGTTAAAGGTCCCGGTGTTATGACCTGCTACTATAAAGATGAAAAAGCAACCGCTGAAGTTCTTCACGATGGTTGGCTCTACACAGGCGATATGGCTATGGAGGATGAAGATGGATTTATCTATCTTGTTGACAGAAAGAAAGATGTTATCATAAGCGGAGGCGAAAATCTTTACCCCGTTCAGATAGAAGACTTCCTGCGAGCTCACGATGCAATAAACGATGTTGCTGTAATAGGTCTTCCCGATAGCCGACTTGGCGAAATAGCTGCAGCAATTATTCAGATAAAGGAAGGTGCAGTATGCACTGAAGATGACATCAACGAATTTTGCAGAAAGCTTCCACGATACAAAAGACCTCACAAAATCATTTTTGCCGATGTTCCACGAAATGCAACAGGCAAAATCGAAAAGCCAAAGCTTCGTGAAATCTACTGCGGTGAAAGTCTGGTTGCAACCCAGATTAAATCATAATAAAAAATCCCCACAAAATCTGCGAGGTGAAAATTATGACAGCAAAGGAAATTCAGAAAATCATAAAAAATCAAAATAATAAAATCATAGAAGCTGTAAGAAGCGAGGTTGACGAAATGTCAATGCTTCTCTCTCCCGAGTATCAGGGAGCAGAGCTTTTATGCGCAAAGTTTGTTTCCGATTTTGCCATCGATGGCTATAGACTTATAAGAAGCAAATATATAAGTGAAATAATAACCGGCGAAAAAAATGAAACTCTGTCGTTTTTTAATCACATATATAGTAAAGAAAATCTGGGTAGCTATCCATCCTGCCCTTATACCTCCGACACCTTCCGCGGGCTTTTTGAGAAGCTTGCAAAATCAGGAGAAGCGGTAACTGTTGAGTGTAATTTTGAAGAAGCAATAGACTATTACTTTGGAAAAGTAACTGACCTCACAGGTAATCTTGCCACAATGCAGTGCTTTGACGGATCCGGTGTTCTTTTTAAAGATAAGGTAAGAGTTAATCTGGATTTCGTATCTATGGTAACAATAGGAGATCGCTATACCAAAACTATGGCAAAATATATTAAATGGTGAAAAGCACCCCTGACTTCAATATGAAATCAGGGGTGCTTTTTTTAAAACCATAATATAATTTTATCATATAAAAATACGGTTTGTAAACACTAACTTTTAAAAATTTTAAAATTTCTATTTCTCCCACAAAAACCAAGCCTTAATTTTTGATATTTTGCCGATTGTAAATATGGGATTTATTTGCTAAACTATAGGTGAACAAAAGAAAGAGAGGTTTAGTCCAATGAGAAAGTAACCCCCGTCTTTATCAAAATTAAATATGCCGGCCTGAACATAGAAAAAACACGGCGGTGTAACGCTTGATATAGATTTCCGTAGTAAAAGAAGGGAGATAGAATTCAGGCAGAAATATTTAAGCTTTGAATAAGGACACAACAAAAAAATAACCCGTCTTTGTAAAAAAAGATAAGCATCCCGGATATAGTCTCATCCGCTTAAGGAAAATAAGTTAAAATATCTGAAGTGGTGTTGTGATTGGAGCAGTTCAGACGGAGAATGTGAGGATAACAAAAGATGTTAGATATCAAAATTGAAAATTAATAACCCTTGATTGCAAGAAGGAGGCAGTCAAGGGTTATTTTTTTGCGTTTTACTGGTATCCAAAGTCGTTTCATTGAATATACTATTCATTATGAAAGGATGAGATACCGTTGATTGAAAATGAAATATCAAATGAAAATCTTTACTCAGAGAATAATATAAAAGAAAATGAAAAAATCCGTCCAATCCCTTGTGAACAAAAAACAGTGGGGGATATAGACGAGCTTATTTTCCCTGATGATGAACCATATTATATAAGTGAAAGATAAAAAATGTGAGAAAAAATTATTAAAATTTTTTCTCACATTTTTTTAATTAATTATCTTTTAATAAATGCCGGAATACCATCTTTATATTTAATATCATTCTCACCCATAATAAGTGGAAGTGCATATTCAACAAAGGCATCTGTAACATCGGTTCCCTCAGAAGTAATAAATTCTGCAGGAACCATTTTTTCGCCATTTGCAATATCGTTGATGTCTTTACATTCAAAGCTTATTTCATATGATTTATTTGATTTTCTTATCATGCAAACCATCTTGCCGCTTTCGCCTCTCTGAGCCGCTTTAACAGCTTCAACACCGCAGGTGAATGCATCCTCAACATCTGTTTTTGATGTAATATGTGCCGCACATCTCTGAACAAGATTGAGCTCAACGCTTCTAACCTTGATTCCAAGTCTGTCCTTAACAAGGTTTTCAAGCTTCTTGCCAACGCCGCCGAGCTGACCATGGCCAAACATATCATTTCCAAATGCCTGCTTGCTTTCAGCAATATAGGTTCCTTCTGCATCTTTAATTCCTTCAGAAACAGCCACAATAACAGTATCCTGATTTGCAAGCTTGGTTCTTATATCATAAAGAAATTTTTCTGTATCAAATGCAACCTCAGGAAGGTAGATATAGTCAGGTGCAGTATTGCCCATTGTTCTTGCCAGGGCAGCACTTGCAGTGAGCCAGCCAGCATTTCTTCCCATAATCTCAACAATCAAAACATTTTTAATATCGTAGCATCCTGCATCAAGAGCCATTTCGGAAACAACAGTTGCAATATATTTTGCGCAGCTTCCATATCCCGGGCAATGATCTGTCCCAAGAAGGTCGTTGTCTATTGTCTTTGGAACACCGATTATAGTCATATCCTTTGCTCTTTCATCGTTTGAAAGTCTCATAACAGTGTCCATAGAGTCATTTCCGCCAATATAGAAGAATGAACCGATTTCATTTTTTTCAAAGATTTCAAAGATTTTGTCAATGTCAACATTTGAGTCTTTTGCAATTTTATATCTGCACGAACCAAGATATGAAGATGGTGTCTGCTTTAAAAGCTCAATGTTTTCCTCGTTTGAAAAAGTTTCGTTAAGCTCAATAAGCTCGTTTCTCAGGATTCCCTTGATTCCGTTAACAGCTCCGTAAACCTTGCCTTCGCAATTTTTAAGTGCCTGGCTTATAACCCCTGCAAGAGAAGAGTTGATAACTGCTGTAGGTCCACCCGACTGACCTACAAGGATATTTTTATATTTTGGCATATTAATTCCTCCTTTAAGCTTATTCTGTCTGCTTTATGCCATTTTCTGCCGTCAAGGCTGTATTTCATATTTTTTATAACATCCGGAATGTCGCTTTCTTTGTACTCCACCAGGAACCTGTCAAGAATTCTGCAGTTGTAATCAAGCTTCAGAAATTCATATGTATCATCTTTTTTTGAATTAAAAACAAGACTTACCTCGTCAAAGGGGAGAGCATCCTCGTCATTAAAGCTAATAAGCTTTATATATTCAATAACAATATCATCGCAGCCGCTATCCAGTATCCGGATTTTTTCTCT
>JAFSBJ010000239.1 GCA_017437345.1 Clostridia bacterium
ATGGTATAAAAAAGGCTACATAGACCCCGACTTTATAACAAACGATACAAACGAAATGTATGCCGCTATAATCCACGGAAAATCAATTGCTTCCTATGGCTTTGTAGGCTCTGCTCTGGGTGTATTGATTCCTGCAATAAAAGAAACCTACCCGGATTCTGATTTTGAGCTTGCGGCTTGTCCGTATCCCGTGCTTAAAGAAGGTGAAATGGCAAGATTTTCAAATCCCGGTGTTGAAAGTGCCGATCCTACACTTGCAATTACTGTTCAGTGCGGTAAGGATAACCCCGACAGATATTTAGCAGCTATAAAATGGGCAGATTATCTTTATAGCGACGAGGGTGCAGTTTTGGCAACCTATGGTGTAGAGGGCATAACCCACACAGTTGAAGTAAATAAAAACGGTGAAAAAGAGTATAAATACACCGATACAATCATCGACCATGAAAAAATCGGTGCACATTCCATCGATGCATCCAAATATCACTTTATGCGTCCTGCAAATGCTCCCGGAACAAGATATCTGCCTGAAAGCTTAAAAGATTTCTATGTTTACAAAGAACAGAGCGATGCTGTAGATGTATGGAATGAAAATATATCCGAAGCTAAACAAACATACTGGTTAGATTCTTCTATAGCATTCAGTGCTGAAGATGCAGGAAAGATTGCTCAAATAAAAGCGAATACAGGTGCAGATATAGCAGCAGGTATCCTGGATATAATAATAGGTAAAAAATCTATCGATACATATGATGCACTTATTAAAAAGGTTAAAAAAGCAGGCCTTGGTGAAATTATCGAGATTTATCAGAAATACTATGATTTATACGACAAATATTAATATGCAAAAAAGGAGTTTTTAAAATGTCAAAGTTAGCACTATTTGGCGGACCAAAGGCTGTAACTGCGCCGGAAGAGCAGAAAACAGCAATTATGAAATGGCCTATATACACCAAAGAAGATGAAGCTGCAATTGTGGATGTTCTTTATAACGGAAGCGCAAGTGGAACAGACATAACACGAAAATTTGAAGCAGAATTTTCAAAGTGGATTGGCACAAAATATGCACTGGGCTTTTGTAATGGAACATCATCTATCTATGCAGCACTATATGGTGTTGGTGTAGGTCGTGGTGACGAAGTTATTATGCCAAGTGTAGTTTACTGGGCAGCAGGCACACAGGCAACAACTCTTGGTGCGTCAGTTGTCTTTGCAAATATAAATAACGAAACTCTATGTATTGATCCGGATGATGTTGAAGCAAAAATCACACCAAAGACAAAGGCAATCGTGGTAACTCACTACTGTGGTCATCCTTGTGATATGGACAGAATTATGGCAATTGCCAAAAAGCACAACATAAAGGTTGTAGAAGATGTTTCTCACGCACAAGGCGGTCTTTATAAAGGCAGAAAACTAGGCACGATTGGTGATGTTGGTGCAATGTCGCTTATGACGGGTAAATCATTTGCTATTGGTGAAGGCGGTATGCTTGTCACCGATAACAGAGAAATATATGACAGAGCAATAGCTCTTGGACATTATGAAAGATTTACCAAAGATTTCATAGAGACAGAAAGCCTCAAACCTTTTGCCGGTCTTCCTCTTGGTTGCTTTAAATTCCGTATGCACCAGATGAGTTCTGCTGTTGGTCTTGTTCAGCTAAAATACATAGACGAAAGATGTGCTGAAATAAGAAAGGCTATGAACTATTTCTGGGATTTATTGGAAGGCGTTCCCGGAATAAGGGCTCATAGAGTGGATGAATCCACAGGTTCAAATATGGCAGGCTGGTATTCGGCTCGTGGTTTGTATGTTCCTGAGGAGCTTGGCGGTCTGTCGGTTACCCGATTTGCTGAGGCGGTTCGTGCAGAGGGTGGTTTTTGTAGTGGGGGAGCAAACCTTCCGCTTCATACTCACGGTTTATTTAAAGAGGCTGATGTATACGGTGATGGTAAACCAACAAGAATAGCCTTTGCGCAAAGAGATGTCAGAGAAGATGACAAAAATCTTGGACCTGCAGAAGAAATTGGTAAGCGTTTATTCTCTATTCCATGGTTTAAAAAGTATGTTCCTGAAGTTATCGAACAGTATGCAGCAGCCATTAAAAAGGTTTGCGAAAACTATGAAGAACTTCTAAAAGACGATCCGGGTGATCCGGCATGTCTTGGTGCTTGGTTCTTCTTTAATAGCACAAAAAAATAATGTGTTTTGATTATTAAAAATGAGGTGAACCCGAATGAAACAGAGAAAATATTTTGACTGCTTTGCAACCTTAGGAAGACCGAGTATACCCGATAAAGATTATCCATACGATGTTGAAACATTAATATCTGATATGGCTTATTCAAGAGTACATGCTGTGGCAGCGGTTCATAACGCCGCTATTGATTATTCCTTTAGCTATGGCAACAGACTCGGCTTGGAAATTGCGAAGGAAAATAAGCGCATATACAGCTTATCAGCAGTTGTTTCAAGCTCAGATTATGAAACCTGCAACAAAAAATATTTCAATGACTTATTAAGTAATGGTTCTGTAGGTTTTGTCATTTTAGCTCATCGTTTTTTCAAGGCTACATTAGAGCCATGCTCAATAAAAAAGATGGTTGAGCCGCTTTTGCAGCATAAAAAGCCGCTTGTTATTTGCGACACCTTCTCCGACGATTTTTATGGAAAAATAGATGCCCTGGCAAAATGTTACCCTGAGCTTCCAATAATTATGCAGGGAACATTCTGGAGATATGATCGCAATCTGTTTGATATTTTAGATAAGCATAATAATCTGTATTTTGATATATGTGTAAATCATACCAACAACATAATTGAATTTACAAAAGAAAATTTTGGCATAAACAGGGTTTTATACAGCTGCTGCTGGCCATATCATTCCATGCCTGCAATTAAATCCACAGTTGAATATGCGGATATAACCGAAGAAGAAAAAGACCTTGTTGCCCATGGAAATGCCTGCACTCTCTTTGGCATAGATAAAGAAAGTCTAATTCTTTATGACGATAATAATTGCAAATTTGATGAAATTGCAAAAGAAGCAGATGAAGGAAAAGCGATTTCTGTTCCTGTTATAGACCCTCATAGCCATATTGTTGGTGACGATAAAGCTGTGAATGATTGTGTTATGTTTGGTTCCGATTATAAACCATTATCCGAAAAAATGACAAGACTTGGTATAGACACAACCATCACCGCACCGTGGATAGGTGTGCAATATGATGGTATAAAGGGCAATGAAGAAGTTCTTGAAGCCCATAATTCTATGCCCGAAAGATTTTTAGGTTATAGTTGTTGTAATGTAAATTATCCCGAAGAAATTGAACAAACAATAAAATACCACGAAAAATATCCTGATGTTTTTGTTGGAATAAAACCATATCCTCCATATCAGAAATTCAGTCTGACAGATGAAATCTGTGCGTCGTGGTTTGAATATGCAGACAAGCATAATCTGATAGCTCTTATCCATGCAGATTCTCCGGAATATGCAGAAGCTGTGGATATTCTGAGTGACAAATATCCAAATATAACATTTATATTAGCACACAGCGGAGCAAGTTATGCAATTGCAAGAAAGAATTCAGCGGTAGCAAAGAAGCACAATAATGTTGTGCTTGATATCACATACACAAGTACCGCCAGGGGAATGATAGAATTCCTTGTTAATGAAGTAGGGGCAGATAAGGTCCTTTTTGCAACCGATATGCCAATGCGCGATCCGGCACCACAGCTTGGTTGGGTATGCTATGCCGATATTTCTGTGGAGGATAAGAAAAAAATCCTTTCAGAAAATATTGTTTCAATAATGAAGAAAAGAAAGTAAACATAAAATTTACAATGCATTAACTGTAACTATCCAATATTTACATAGCATATGTGAAAGAATAATATCAGATCAATAAAAAAGGCACAAAAAAGCTTACAGTCAATTCCTGTAAGCTTTTTGTCGTTGGCTCGGGCGAAGACGAAGCGTAGATAAAACAATCCGGTGGATTGTTTTATAGCTGAGAGTCCCTTCCAAAGAATACGAGCTATGAGCGAAGTATGATTTGGTGTGATAATAAAAACGAAAATAAAAAAATCTGCAGGAAATAATCCTACAGGTTTTAATAGTGCGGGCGAAGGGACTTGAACCCCCACGGTTTCCCGCCAGAACCTAAATCTGGTGCGTCTGCCAATTCCGCCACGCCCGCATATTACGCATATTATATTATTCTTTTGCTATTTTAAATTTGTTGGTAATTCGCCAGCCGTTAACTCTTACAACCAAACAAACATTCATAGCAAATAAAAAACCTCCTGATTTTTACACGGGAGAGGTAACCCGAGGAGGAGCACATAGCTTAAATCCTCATGTATGTATTTTAACACATATAGGATAATGTGTCAAGAAGTTTTTTTGATTTTTACTATATAAAATATAAATTGCACTGCAAAGGAAACCAGAGATAATAATAACAGAAGAGAAAATGGCGTAAAAGGTTTAAAATACCACAACCATTTATCCTTTTGGAAAAACCAAATAAGAATAAATGATGATATAAAACTTAAGATGTTTCCCAGTATCATAATGTTACACATTTTGTGTCTTACACATATAAAACACAAAATGCTGTATGAAATAATTGTGATAATGTAAAACCACATAGTGCCATACGTGGCATCCTCATTCATCGAAATAAAAAAATAGGGGATGCAGTAAAAAAATAATATATATATTTTTTTAAAATTAATCTTGGTCATAAACCTCATCCTATAGCCCGGCATTTGATTTCCTGTATTTAAGCGGTGATATCTTTTGTATTTTTTTAATTGTCTTACTAAAATATGATGTGCTTGCAAATCCAACCTTTTGCGATATATCTTCAATAGATAGGTCTGTTTTTAAAAGATCTATTGTTATTCCTGTTGCATTGTAAAAATCGTGCAGAGCGGTGTTTATCTTTTCGGTATCATAATTCACAATCATTTATATCACCATTTTTATTATATCAGATGCCGCTTTTTTGTCAATAATTATTTGAAAAAGGAATATATTTAAAAAAATAGGGAATAAACTGTCTTTTTAAATAAGTCTTGTTTTGGTAGAATTATATTATATTATACAGGAGGTAAAATATATGAATGTTCTTGCAATAGGTTGTCATCCCGACGATATTGAAATTTCCTGCAGCGGTACTCTTGCAAAATGCGTCAAACGAGGCGATAAAGTAACAGTGTGCCATGTTGCAAATGGTAATATGGGTCATGAGATAATTTCTCCCGAAGAACTCAGAGAAATCCGCATAGCAGAAGCAAAAAAAGCTGGCTCACTTGCCGGTATAGAAGTTGTCACACTTGATATCTGAGACCTTTTACCCAATGGTTGCGATTTTACCCAGCGTGACAAAATAGTGGAGCTTATAAAGAATACTCAGCCCGATTTTATAATCACCCATAGTCCGAATGATTATATGCCTGACCATAGAGAGGTTTCAAAGCTTGTTTTTGATGCATCCTTTGCTGCAAGCGTTCCTCATTATGGTGCACCCGGAAAAGCAGCAGTTGTTCCTCTTTTCTATATGGATAATCTTGCCAGAATGAGCTTTACTCCAACAGAATATGTTGATATCACTGATGAAATAGACCTTAAAATAGAAATGCTTGAATGTCATGAAAGCCAGCTTAAATGGATGCGTGACCACGATGGTATTGATTTTGCCGAGTTTGTCCGTTCTTGCTCACGCCTTCGCGGTATTCAGTGTAACGCTGGATATGCTGAAGGATTTACTCAGGAGCTTTCGTGGCCTAAAGTTGTTGCAAGGAGACTATTACCATGAGCAAAAAAATTGCCTGTGTCGGAATTTTGGTTGCCGATGTAATTGTTGAACCTGTGGATAAATACCCCGGAAAGGGTGTTCTTGAAAAGGTTAATTCAATAACTGTTCATAATGGTGGAAATGCCATGACAGCGTCAATTAATCTCAGAAAGCTTGGATGTGAATCTTCTATTGTCGGTATGGTAGGGGATGATATGTTCGGCACATTTTTAAAATCCCGCCTTGATGATTAGGCTCTTTGTCAATAGTTGGGTTAAAATTGAATAATGGAATTTTTGATGGCGGTTGCAGCTTTTATGCAGCCGCCTTTCCAATATTGGATTTTTTGTAGTTAAACATATGTAATATTCTCTTCCTGAATCTATTAAAATTACGGTATCCGTAAGCATTTCTTTTTAAAACTTTAATCTTGTTGTTGCATCCTTCTGTAAATCCATTAGTGTATGGATAGTCAAAGGTATTAAATATTGATTTCGTCCAGTTTTGCAATGTTGTAGCACAATCCTGATAATCTTTTAATCTACTGTTTTGAGCTATTAAAATCCATTTAGAAAGCAATTCTTTGCCTTTCTTTTTATCATCACAATCAAGTATTTCATAAAACAGTTCTTTTAAATGGTATGCACTCCGCAAATCATCATTAAAATACAAGAGATATTCAACCTTTTCTATCTGTTCCGGTTTAAGTTTGTTTTTTCGCATGGTTAATACTCTTTTTGAGTGTTTAAATAGTAATCTGTTTTCCTTTCCATATTTCTTTTGAATTTTCTTTCTCACTCTTTCAAATGCCCATATTACCTGGCGTACATAATGATATTTATCAACTAATTGAGTAGCTTCTTTTAAGTATATTTCAGATAACTCTGCATAAGGTTTCCACATATCACTGACAAAGAATTTAACTGCGTTTCTTTCATCACGATTCCACTTTCTAAAATATGAAATTAAATGGCTTTGTTTTCTGTCGGGCAATATATCTAATACTGTTCCATCAGCAGGATTAGTGATAATTACTTGATATTTTTCTTTTCCTGTGTTTCCTTTAAATTCATCAATAGAAAGCACTTGAGGAAGCTCTTTTGGAGTATCATAAGCTAACATGTCAAAGAAACGAATAACAGTTGAAACAGATAAATTTACATCTTTTGCAATACTTGTAAATGATATTTCGGATTCAGTTTTCTTAAAAATTTCATTAATCAATCGTAATGTAACACGATAATACTTAGGGGCAAAGAAATTATTCTCAGCAAACCTTTTCCCATAGTGCTTGCACACATATCTCCTGTGGTTATGAATGAGTGTAACATGTTTTCCAAAGGCAGAAACATCCTTAATTTTTCTTTTTCGATAATCGTGAATATATGAAGTTTCCTGCTTGCAACAAGGACAAGGGTGAGGTTTTACAGGTAATTGAGTATGTATCAATATGTGCGATTCAAACTGTTCAACATTTATGATATTTACCTCTTGTAAATCTAATAAAACTTTAGTATAATCAAATGAGAGCATATCCTGTTCCTCCGTTTCTGGTTTCTAGGCAATTCCATTATAACGGATTTTGAACAAATATGCTCTCTTTTTTTACTTTTTTCTTAAATTTTACCGAGCTCTATTTGTTGGACACCCCAACATTTATTATATAGCCTGAAAATGTATGATAAAAAGGGTGCGAAAAATAAAAT
>JAFSBJ010000240.1 GCA_017437345.1 Clostridia bacterium
AAATTAAGTGAGGGATTAAAATGCCTGACAAAAATGCTGTTCTGATTATGGAAAATACAGACACTACCCCCAGACTTAAAATTGAATATATTGAAACCGGCTCAATTCCCGAAGAATTAAATGGTGAAAGCGGATTCCATGTTTACCATGTAAGGATGCTTACCCAGCTTATGCTTATTCAGCTTCAGAAGGAAAGCGAGGATTACAAGCTTTCCCAAAAAGAGATAGAAAACATATCCATTGCTTCATCTCTTCACGACATCGGAAAATCTCAGATTCCAAGAAAAATTCTTGATTCTCCGGGAAAGCTCTCCCCTGTTGAATATGACATTATTAAAAAGCATTCCGCATTTGGCGAGGAGCTTATAAAAAAAGCCACGGGAGATATTGATGCCGATGTTATAAAGCATGCAAAGGAAATTGCACGACATCACCACGAAAGATACGACGGAACAGGCTACCCCGACTCTCTCAGCCTTGATGATATTCCGATATCGGCTCAGGTTGTTTCCTTAGCCGATGCTTTTGATGCTCTCACAAGCGAAAGAAGCTACAAGGCAGCATTTGCGCAGGATGTGGCCATAGAGATGATTGCCAACGGGATGTGCGGTGTGTTTAACCCGGTGCTTATTGACTGTCTTTTAAAGGTTGTTAATAACCGTCTGCTCACAGAGATAAGAGAGGCATTGAAAAAAGGAAGAAATGTTGTTGAAGGGCAGGATGTTTATGTTCCAAAGAATGTGCTTTTTACAGGAAACACCGCCTATATTGATGAAGAATTTATAGAAAATACTTTCCCTGAATCTCTTATTACAATAGTTGGCGAAACTACGCTCAAAAAAAATAACAGGCTCAGGATATATTCATCGAAAAAGCCGCCAATAAAAGATATTTTTGAAACATATGAATTTGACACTATAATTTATTTTGCAAATGAGCTTACATATGGAAACGGAAAAAGAAGCGACGCAGAAGAATTAAGACTTATTCTGGAATATACAAGAACTAATCAGAATAACTCAAGAGTTTTATATTTTTCCTCTCCCGACGCCGCCTACAAAGGGAAATCAGGAAAAGGGCTTTTATCCCTTTCAAAAGAACAGCTCTGCGAATATTATGAAAAGGAGCTGGGGCTTGATATTAAAATTGTCCGAATTCCTTATCTATACAGCGGAACATATAAAAATGACTTTTTATATAAGCTTTTTGATAAAATCAGGCTTGGAAAAACCCTGACATTTAAAGAAGCTCCTTCGACAAGGGCATATTTTATTTCGATGATTGATTTGGCGGAGCTGATTGTGAGATTTTCGGACAACTGGAAAAAAGGAGTTGGAATGCTCACAGTAAATGAAGAATTCGGAATAAAATTTGGCGATATTGCCGGAAAGATAAAGGAAATAAAGCCGGAGGCTATCATTGACTTTACCGCAGAGGAAGAAGGCAGGAAGCTTGACACAAATAATGTGGCTATAAGAAACGAATACGGATGGTTTTCAAGAATACCATTTACTGATGATATTGAATCGGAATATGAAAAGTATCTTGAAATTAACCATATTGTTATTACAAGGTTTTTAGACAAGGTTAAAAAATGGATGGAAGAGCATCCCCTTGCAACAAAGCTTATTGAGCTTTTCTCACTATTTATTCTGACAGAGATTCTTTTATGGACAACAAAATCTGCCCTGTTTTTCCAGATTGTGGATTTCAGAATGGCGTTTATTGTTATTATGGCTTGTGTTCACGGGTTGGGATTTGGTCTGGCAGCGGCGGGGCTGAGTTCTTTTTCCTGGCTTATTGCAAAAATGATTTCAGGAACAAAATGGATTACCATTTTCTATGAAACAACCAACTGGCTGTCGTGTATTTATTTCTTTCTTGTTGGTGCAATATGCGGCTATATGAAGATTGTTAAGGACAACAGGATAAACGACCTGCAGGATCAGAATAAGCTTTTGGAAGAAAAGCTTATGTTTACAAGAGAGCTTTATAACGACACCTTCCGCGAAAAACGCGATCTTAAAAAACAGATAATCGGCTCAAAAGACAGCTTTGGAAAGATATTTGATATTACAAGAAGTCTTGACACAGTTGAACCCAGAAGACTTTATTTAAAAATTATGGACACCTTTGAGGAAATTCTGGAAAACAAGAGCATTAGTGTTTATTCTGTTGGGGAAAACAGCAACTTTGCAAGACTTGAGGTTGCATCAAGAGACATTCTCGACGAGGCTGCCCGTTCTATTTCACTTGACGGATATACTGATGTTATAAATAAGCTGAAAGAAAATGAAATCTGGAAAAACACTCAGTTTACTCAGGGACTGCCTATGTATGCTTCAGGAGTATTCAGAAATGACAAGCTTGAGCTTTTAATCTTTATATGGCACACAAAGCACGAACAGAGATCACTTTATTATGTTAATTTATTCAGGATTTTAAGTGAGCTTGTTGAGATATTTCTTCTTCGTGCATATGACTACAGTCAGATTACATATGAAAAGCAATATATTGAAGGAACAAGAATTCTATCAAGTCAGGCTTTTGAAAGAGCTTATGCAAACTTTAAGGATATGGCAGAGAGAAAGGTCTTTTCCTATTCTCTTATTGAATTTGACACAAAAGGATTCAGCCTTAAAGAATGTGACGAGATGCTGGCAAGGAAAATAAGAGCAAATGATGTTTTGGGACTTACAGAAAAAGGAAAGCTTTGTCTTTTACTTTCTCAGGCCACAGAAAATGATTTGGGCTTTATACTCCCGAGATTTGAAGGAATGGAAATCGGAGTCAAGGTGATTAAATAATTGATTTTAAAAAAGGAGGAACACAAAATGATATGGTTATGGCTTTTATTTGTTATTTTGCATATTGTATGTTGTGTTCTTACCTATTTTGGCATTCAAAGCGGTGCGCTTAAGGTCCACGAATATATGTTTATTGTGGTTGTGCTTATTCCCTTCTGGGGAATTCTCACAGTTTTACTTCTGCACACAAAGGTATTTCTTAAAAAAGACGGTCAGAAGAATATTGATGTGGAAAAAATGAAGCTTGATTCTGAAATATACAAATCACTTAAAGTGGAAGACAGAAAGAATACCGACAGAATCATTCCTATGGAAGAAGCACTTATCATCAATAATCCCAAAGAGCGCAGGGAGCTTATTATGGATATATTAAACGACAATCCCGGAGAATATATTGAATTTTTGCAAAGAGCCGGCAACAACGACGACACAGAGGTTGTTCACTATGCTGTGACAGCGATGGTTGAAATTTCAAAAGAAAACGACTACAAGCTTCAGCAGCTTGAAAAGGAATATGGGAAAAACCCAGATGATTTTGATTTGCTTTGCGAATATTGTGAATTTTTATGGTCATCACTTGAGCAGAATCTCACTCAGGGACAGGCACAGATTGTTAGCAGAAATCTTTTTGATGAGCTAACAAGGAAAAAGCTTCAGACTATAAAAACAATTAAGGACTATACAAGGCTTATTGAAAATGGAATGAAGCTAGGAAACTACACCCAAGTTGGAGAAGATATTGATGCTATGGATAAGGATTTTCACGAAAGCGAAGAGCTTATAATGCTGAGGCTTCAGTATTTTGCATCTCTTGGGCGCGGAAATGATATAAAGCTGCTTCTTGATGAAATAGAAAGAGAGCATATATATCTTTCAACACCGGCAAAGGAGGCGATTGCATTTTGGAAAAATTAAGAAAGCTTTTTAATCGTCTCAGAGAGCGGATTGATACTCAAGAAATTAAAGAGTATTATTTTTCATTCAGATATAAAGGAATAATCGGAATCGCTCTTATATTTTTCCTTATAACCTGCATACTCTTTACCGAAAGAAGCGGAATACAATATAACTACAAAAACAACGAGCTTTCGTTTTTGCCGCAAAGCCATATTATAACAAAGGCAGAAGCAGCAAAAAAACAAAAAAAAGACACTCTTGTTTTATACAACAGCAAGAGGAAAGACAGCATGGAATTATACAAGCAGTTTAAG
>JAFSBJ010000241.1 GCA_017437345.1 Clostridia bacterium
CGGACACTTCTTCAGGCAATCAAAACGAAAGGTGAAAAGCGGTTATAAATACACATGGGTGTGTTGCGGTCGTAATATCAACGGAGTAGATTTCTGCAATAACAAGACGGTCATAGATGAGGGTGAATTGCTTGAGTCTATCAAAAAGTATCTTACAGGCTTAATTGAGGACAAGCAAAAGGTTATTAAGAAAATAATCAAAGACTTCAACAAGAATTACGAGCCGATGCACCAAAATCTTAAAACCGAAAAAGAGATAACAAGAGAGATAGAAAAGCTCAAAAAGAGCCGACAAAGATATGTGGATATGTATGACAATGAGGTTATCTCAATGGGAGATTTAAAAGAAAAGACCGAGTCTACCAATGTTGAAATTAAAAAGCTAGAGGAGAAAATCAAGATGGTGAGGTTCGGCATCACACAGGCAGATAAGCTAGAATATGGACTTACTGATACATTCAAGAGTATAGGCGATATACTGAGTACTGCAGAGATTACCAACGAGATGCTAAAGCGAGTGATAGACAGAATTGAAGTGTCGGAAGACGGACATATTGACATATACCTAAGGCTCCTTGCAGATATAGGACTTGACGAAAAGTATCAATGTTCCTCTATCAGTACATAAAGATATAAGCGAAAGATTAAAAATGATAAGCCCCACAAAAGCAAATCTTGCAAAAGAGCTTCTGGAAACGAACAAATCGGAAAGGCACATACGAGGAGGAAAAGCAACAAAAGAAAAATATATGGAGCTTAAAAAGAGCAGACATCATTTTTAAAATAATAAAATAATTGCTTTGTGTTGACTTTGCAAAGACAATTTAATATAATTTTATCATATATTAAATGTTGGAGGCATACATATGAAAGCAATTATACTGGCTGCAGGGTATGCAACAAGGCTTTATCCCCTTACGATTAATAAACCCAAAGCACTTCTTCCCATCGCAGGGAAGCCAATTCTTGATTATATTGTGGATGAAATTGAGACAATTGATGAAATTGATGAGCTTATTGTTGTGAGTAATCACAAATTCTATCCCAATTTTGAAAGCTGGAGCAAAGAAAGAAAAAGCCGGCTGAAGATTATAGTTCTCAATGACAACACAACCGATGATACCAACAAGCTTGGAGCCATAGGCGATATTGAATATGCCATTGAAAAGCTTGGTATAAGTGATGATATTCTTGTTATGGCAGGAGACAACATCTTTACATTTGCGCTTAAAGACTACTATGATGCATACAAAGAAAAAAACAGCGATATGATTCTTGTTAAAGAGATGAGCCGAATTGAAGATTTGCAAAGAATGGCAAATGTTGAACTTGACACCGACGGAAAGGTTATCGGAATGGTTGAAAAACCACCAAAGTCAAAAACAAATCTTGCAGCTTTTGCATCATATATCTACAAAAAGGATACTGTGCCAATGATTAAAAAATATCTTGATGAAGGCAACAATCCTGATGCCCCGGGATTTTTCCCGAGCTGGCTTTTTAAACATAAAGATGTTTGTGCCTATACTTTTTCGGGTGAGTGTTATGATATTGGCACACCGGAATCTTATAAAGAGGTAAATGAAATTTTTGAAAATATGAAATAATAAGGGAATGTAAAAAAAGTCCAGACCGCAAAAAGGCAGTAATAATAAGCAATACAGAATAATAATTAGCCTATAAATCATTTGAATTTACTATAAATGTTGAAAAACATCTGTTTCAAGATGTTTTTCTTCAAATATATGCCTTTTTGCTATTGCCAAATCTCACCCTCGCAGTACTTTTGTACAGCGTCGGGCTATTGCTCAAAGCAAGGCAAAGCCTTGCTTTGAGTTCGATTTGACAATTCTGAATCTTTTTTCCCTATTCCCCCAAGGGAGTGTAAATTAATTTGCTGAATTAATTTACACTCCCTTATTTTAACAGCATTGCCACAACCAGTTCTGCCATTTTTGATGTCATTTCTTTTCTTTTTTTAAAAATTTTTTCTTCTAGACTCTCCGACACATAGTCGCTATTTAAAATTCTGCCAAAGCTGAAAAGTCCATAGCCATAGCGGTCATCTTTACCGGAGCCACTGAGGTCTTCTGTGTAGATATTAAGAAGGAGGCGTATTTCATCGGGGGTAAGCTTTCTTCCATAGCGCATAAGTCCTTTTGCCTGCAAGATAGCCACCGCGCCTGTTATTATGGGAGTTGCCATTGAGGTGCCGCTTAGAACTGCATAACCATCATTAAGATAGGTTGAATAAATATTTATTCCTGCGGCTGATATTTCCGCGGCATTACCCACAGAATTAAAATCGGCAATATGTTTGTTGATATCCACAGCCGACACAGCAATGGTTTCATTAAATCTTGCAGGATAACCTATAACACTTTTCTCACCTTCATTACCTGCGGCACAAATCATGGTTATGCCGAGTCTTTTTATTGCGTGAATCACCTCGCTGTAGCGCTTGTTTGCATTGGGAGAAGAAAACGACATATTTATAACATCAACCTTTCTTTCCGCAAGCCACAAAAGACTTTTTTCGATGGCGGGATAGGTTGTTCTGCCGGTTTTATCAAAAGCTTTGGCAACATACAAATCTGCCATTGGAGCAACCCCAACAACACCCGAACCGTTTCTCTCGGCACAGACAATGCCCGAAACATGGGTTCCGTGACCGCTGTAGTCACAAAAGCTCGCCCTGTCTTCATTGGTAAAATTAACACCGTCTTTTATTCTTCCCGATAAATCGGGGTGAGAGGTGCACACGCCTGTGTCGATAATTCCAACCTTTATGCCCTCCCCCATTGTTTCCTTC
>JAFSBJ010000242.1 GCA_017437345.1 Clostridia bacterium
CATCATAACTCTCCGCAAGCCTGATAACGCATATTTCGAAATTCTTCCGCAAATTGCGCTTGATGTGCGCAGCACTGTCAGCCTCAAGGCTGATGACTCATCCTGGCGGGCAGATATTTGCAGCGCTATTTGCCCTTATGACGGCACATCAACCGAAGCATTTGCTGAATATTATTTCAAAGGAAAGCTCGGCGATATGGAAGAACAATATGACTATTTCAATCAGGAAATAACAGAGCTTGAATCGTCTTATAGGGGCAATCCGGTTATGCACATTAAAACCACCTACAAAAAGACGGGTGATGAAAACTTATATGAAGTCAGGTTTGTCGGTTTTGAGTTTTCCGACAAGTCGGAAGGCAAACCAAACGGAAAAGGGCTTATGGGCTTCAAGCTCTATGACCCTGAGAACAGCGTTTCCCTTGCTGCTTGCCGCGGTTTGTTCTCCGAGCTTTTCTTTATCGAAAGATAATACAGTAATCAGGAAGCGGAGTTTTGCTCACTTCTTTAAAAATGAAAGGAGTTTGATTTGTATGTTCAAAAAAGTATTGTGTGTGGGATTATTGATTTGTATGCTTCTCTCACTCTGCTCTTGCAAGGGAACGCCGGATATCCCCGGAAATGAAACGGCACAAGATGCGCCGGAGCTCATTTCCGTAATGCTTGGCGACAAATTCCTTGAAGAATGGAATGAGAACATCGTCGTTTTGAATGTCGCCTGGAACAGTCTCAAGCTCTCCGGGGAAGACGAGGCAAAGTTTCCGAAACTGAAAGAAACCTTCAGTAAGCTCAACGATGAAGCGTTGACCGATGCAAAGGCTCTGATGTATGAGCTTCAGGGCGCTGCCAAGGAGCTCGGCGGAGGAAGCGAGGAGAATCCGCTCTATCTCGAGGGCGAAACGAAAGTTTTTGTGCAGAGGGCAGATGCAAAAATTGTAAGCTTGCTTGAGGGTGGATTTGTCTATATGGGAGGCGTTCATCCCGACTACTATTATGCAACATCGAGTTATAACCCCACAACGGGCGAAAAAATTGCTCTTGCCGATGTTTTGGCAGATACGGAGGGGCTTCCTGAAATTCTCCATAAAGCAATTACGGAAAAATATGACTACATAGAATTCGGAGAAGGTTTTCCGAAGGAGCTTTTTAATCAATATGCAGCAGAGGAATATAAGTGGACACTCGACTATCAGGGTATAACTTTCTGGTTCAGTCCATATGACATTGCCTCATATGCTGTGGGGCCGCTCAGCGTGAAAATATATTTTGATGAAAATCCCGATATTTTCAAAAAGGAATATATGGCGGATGCTCCTGAAAGCTATGGTATAAAGCTCCCAATGCGACAGAGAATAGATTTTGATCTCAATCCCGATGATGGGGAAAAGGACTATGTGGAGACGGACACTTCTCCCGATCCGTATGGCGGCAACTATAATATGCTTTCAGTCACCGTAAACGGAAAAACCGTCACGGATGAAATAAAATACGCTTATGATTTTGATGTATCGTTGATTCGCGTCGGAGATAAAGCATATCTGTATTCCGAATCGTGGTCAGACAGCGATTATCATATGTTAGACACCTGGGATTTAAACGGCGAAGAGCCGAAAATAGTTGATGAGCTTTATGATACTCAGAGCTATTATGAATTCGTCGAAGCGGAAGAAATTCGCTACAAACCGATAATCAACAATCCTGAAGCTTTCAAGCTTATTAAGAATTTTGAGCTTTTAGGAACAAGAGGCGGATGGGCAAGCTTCAAGGCGAATGAAGCGACAGGCGTTCCGGAGATGACGGATGAGGCATACACTTTCGATTGGGGACACGATCTAATCTCAAAGATGCCGATCAAAGCAGAGGTGCTTCCCAATATGGAAAAGGAAGAAATTAGCGCAGGAACAACAATCTCCCCTTATCAGACAGATGGCAAAAGCTATGTTGATGCAAAGAATGAGGATGGAAAGATATTCAGAATAAAGCTTGATACATCGGTCAAACCGACAACGGTAAACGGAATGCCTGAAGAGGAATGCTTTGAAAATATTATGTATGCGGGGTGATAAGATGAGGACGGTGAAAAACATTATGAAACTCACAGCTATATTAACACTTATAGCGAGCCTTTTTGGATGTTCTGCACCAAAGCTAAATGTGGATGATGGTCCCGGTATGGTGTATCACGATGCCGATTACCGAACGGAGTATGCCAATATTTTTGAATTTGACAATTTTGATGGTCAACCACATTTTGCAGTAGCTTTTTTAGGCTATGGTGACAGAATGGATTTTAGAAACAACTATGTAAAA
>JAFSBJ010000243.1 GCA_017437345.1 Clostridia bacterium
GCTGTGTTTTTTGTGATATACTATTACAAATAGCTTCACAGGAGAGAAAAAATGAAAATAAAAGCAAATGCAAAAATAAATCTTGCCCTTGATGTAACGGGTAAAAGAGACGACGGATACCATAGCGTCAGTATGCTGATGCAGGAGGTCAGCCTTTGCGATAATATAGAAATCATCCCAAATGATGCGGGAATAGTGGATATGAAGCTTATAAATTCCAACCTTCCCTGCGATGATAAAAATATTGCTGTAAGAGCTGCAAAACTGTTTTTTGAAACTGCGGGAATAAATGGCGGATGCACCATTATTCTTGAAAAAAACATCCCGGTTTGTGCAGGTCTTGGCGGAGGCAGCAGCGATGCGGCGGCAGTTTTAAAGGGATTAAATGAGCTTTATGGCTTTCCGCTTTCCAAAGATAAGCTTTTATCTTTAGCTCTAAGCCTGGGAGCTGATGTTCCCTTCTTCATTATTGGCGCAGCAGCCAGAGCGGAAGGAATAGGTGAGGTTTTAACTCCTGTTTCGTCAAAGCTTGGCGGATGGGTGTGTATTATCAAACCCGATATTGACATTTCAACTCCTCTTGCCTATAAAGCTATAGATAGTCTAACATATCCTCATCCCGATATTAATAAAGTCATTGATGCGGCCATAAAGGGAAACAGGGAAGAATTTATAAATAATGCGGCTAATGTTTTTGAATATGTGTGCTGTCCGATTCATCCTGAGATAGACCATCTGAAAAAACATCTTTATGAAAACGGTGCCTTCTTTGCAATGATGAGCGGAAGCGGTCCATCGGTGTTTGGCCTTTTTGAAAATAAGGCTGATGCAGAGAATGCATTTAATTTATACAAAGGCTCTTTCCAAGGTGGGGGAGTATGTAGTCTGGTAGAATAACTTTTTAATATTAAGGGACTGTAAAAAAACTATTGTTTTTTTACAATCCCTTTTTTTAACACTTTTTTAAATATTTTTTTATAGACATTTATATGGCTATATGATATAATTGTCTATGTTTGTCTGAAAAACACGAACTACCTGTAATAGGAGATAAGATATATGGTTTTTTCAAGTGTTTTATTTTTGTTTTATTTTCTTGCACCCCTTATTTTAATATATGGCTTTATTCCCCAAAAGTATAAGAATCTCACCCTTTTTATAGTGAGCTTGTTTTTTTATGCCTGGGGAGAACCGGTTTATGTTTTTTTGATGCTTTTTTCAGCATTTTTCAACTACATAATAGCATTCCCGATAGATAAATACCGCGGTGTATCAAAGCTTCCGATGATTGCATCCTGTATTCTCAATATAGGTCTTTTGGGTGTTTTCAAATATACCGATTTTGCCATTTCCACCATAAACGGACTTTTTTCGCTTGAGCTTCCCCTTGCAGAGATTACCCTCCCCATTGGAATATCCTTCTATACCTTTCAGGCACTTTCATATTGCATAGATGTTTATCGCGGAAAAACCAAGGTTCAGAAAAGCTTTGTTTCATTCGGGATGTATCTTTCATTTTTCCCTCAGCTTATAGCTGGTCCTATCGTAAGATATGACGACATAGCAAATCAGGTTGATAATCACCCCCGCACTCTTAGGATGTTTACCGATGGTGCGTATCGTTTCTGCGTTGGTCTTGCAAAAAAGGTTCTCATAGCTAATTCCTGCGGAAAACTCTGGGAAATAACCAACATAGGAGCCGACATTTCAGCTCTTAGTGCATGGCTTGGCATTATTGCCTATACCATTCAGATATACTATGATTTTTCAGGCTATTCTGATATGGCAATAGGCCTTGGGAAAATGTTTGGATTTGAATTCTGTGAGAATTTCAACTATCCATATATATCCCGCAGTATAACAGAGTTCTGGCGCAGATGGCATATATCCTTAAGCTCATGGTTTAAGGAGTATGTTTATATTCCTCTTGGTGGGAGCAGAGTTACAGCGGAAAAGTATAAAAAAAGCATAAAGCTGGGAAGTCTTTTGATAACCCCTTCTGTGAGAGCTTCTGTCCGTCGTTATCTTAATATATTTATTGTGTGGCTCTTAACAGGGCTCTGGCATGGCGCAAGCTTCAATTTTGTTGCCTGGGGGCTTTATTATGGTATTCTTCTTGTTCTTGAAAAAAGATTTTATCTTAAAAAGCTTGAAGCCAAACCACGATATATCGGAATGGTCTATACAATGCTCACGGTAATAATAGGCTGGGTGTTTTTTGCATCACCCGATTTCTCATCAGCCTTCAGATATATCGGAAATATGTTTAACATAACAAATATCGGCTTTACCGATAGTGTCTTCTACTATCGCCTTTCTTCCTATGCCATAACCTTTGCTGTGGCAATTATAGGTGCAACACCATATCCCAAAAAGTATTTCAAATCCCTCACCTCAGGCAGACTGTTTTTCTTAAGACCGCTTCTTGCTATAGCAGTGCTTCTTCTTTGCACAGCCTACCTTGTTGACAACACCTATAACCCGTTTTTGTATTTCAGATTTTAAAAAAGCAAGGAAATTTGTGGAGGTAACCAAAGATGAATAATAAATTATCGGGCAGTGACTTCCGTGAAGAAGAACTGTTCAGACGATTTTTAGAAAAAGAAAAAAATCATACAGACACCAGCATATTTGATGCCGATTTTGAGAATGAAGTTTCCTCAATTGAAAAAAATCCGGAGTTTAATGAAGCTGATGCAGACACAAAGAAAAAAAACAGAGAGCTTTTATCTGATCTTATTTTGCGTTTTCCAAAGAATAAAGAAAGCTATAAAGGCATTTTGGGAAAAATCAGATACACTTTTCATTTTATAACAGATGAAGATAACATAAGAAGAATATCTGCTTCTTTTATTTCAGTTTTTTTGATAGTTGTTTTTATCCTTAATATCATAACTCCCTCAAAGGATATTTCCGAAATGGAAAACCGCGCCCTTTCTCAGTTTCCAAAGTTTTCATTTTCAGCTCTTGCAGACGGAAGCTTTGGAACAGGCTTTGAGGATTTTATTTCCGATCAGTTTATTGGAAGAAATCATTTTGTGGGTGCAAAGCTAAAAGCAGAGACAATAATAGGAAAAAAAGAAAATCATGGCATCTTAATTGGCAAAGATGGCTATCTTATAGAAAACTCTGCAGATTTAACCCGCAAAAATTTAAAGTCAAATCTTAAGGCAATAGAAGATTTGGCCTCTGTTGGCAGATACGACATCACCCTTTCCGTTGTGCCCACAGCCTATGAGATTATGAAGGATAAGCTTCCTGCCAATTCCTATTCCAATGTTTACGGTGAGATTTATTCAAAGATAAAAAAACATATCAAATCAAAAAATATCAAAGTGGCAGATGCATCTGAAATTTTAAAGGCAAATAAAGATAAAGAACTTTATTATCGCACAGACCACCATCAAACAGCCCACGGAAGCTATTGGCTCTACACAGCCCTTGCCTCCGCCCTTGGCTATGAAGCTTTTGGCATAGATAGATTTGCAGTTGAAAAGGTTGCCGATGATTTTTTTGGCACCACCTGGTCAAATTCAGGCTTTGCCAAAACAAAGGCAGATTCTCTTTATAAATACAATGCCGACACAAATTATCAGACATTTGTAAGCTTTCCGACGGAAAATACATCCATGGATACTCTCTATAACGAGAAGATGCTAGAAAAAAAGGATAAGTATTCCTATTATCTTGACGGAAACCATGGAATAACCGAAATAAAAAGCACTTGTCCTTCAGGAAGAAGAATAGCTATCATAAAAGATTCCTATGCTCATAGCCTTGTTCCGTTTTTAACAAATCACTTCACAAGAATCTATATGATAGACCTTCGTTATTACAGCGGTGATATTTTTGAATATCTCTATAACTCCAATGTTAAGGATGTGCTTGTTTTATATAATCAGAACACCTTTATGACAGATAACAACCTATCAAAAATATCCACCTTTGCAAAATCTTCTGCCTATAATAGCGTTCCTGATATTAACTATGGAGTTGTGCCTGAGCTTCCCAAGGTTGACAACAGCTACTTTGATGATGCTGTTTTTGTTGGCGATTCTCTGACCATGGGTATATCATATTTTGCCGGTTTTAATTCGGAGTTTTTGTCCATTGCCGGTCTTTCAACCAAATCTCTTGCAAGTGAACCCTTGGCAAATGGCAAAACAGTTTACCAGACAATAGCCGAAATGGAACGCTTAAATAAACTTTATATTATGCTTGGCACCAACGAAATGGCATATGAAAAGCCATGGGAGTTTGTTGACCGCTATAGTAAATTTATTGATTATGTCCGCCATTATTTCCCCAATGTTTTAATTTACATTCAGTCAATAATGCCCGTAAGCGAAAAGCGTTCAACGAATTCGGGAATCAAAAACTATATGGTAATCGACCATAATAAATACCTTGTAAATCTTGCAGCTCAAAAACAGTGCTACTATATTGATGTTAATTCTCATTTTGCCGGAGAAGACGGTTTCCTTCCCGAAGAAGCAGGCGGCGACGGAATTCACCTGAGCCCCACAAACTATCGTAAAATGGCAGACTATTTAAAGAGCCATGCTGTTGATATTGTTGGTGTTAAAAAAATCGGCACAGAAAAAGCATCCCCCTTTAAAGGCGGAAAATATAATGCAGGTCTTATAGGCGGTGAAATCCTTTCCAAGCCATTTTTCAAGGATAATCTTTCAAGGGTAAGCGATGCACTTATCATCTCCACCTATAATATTGATGCATCCTATGTCCGCTCTGCAGCACTCTTTATGAGTGGTGGATCAACTGCGGAAGAGGTTGCTGTTTTTGAGGTGGATTCAGCTAAAAATGCTGAAAGAATCAAAAAGCTTATTAAGAAAAGAATAGAAAACAAAAAGAAGGATTTTGAAAATTATCTCCCCGGTGAAATGCCAAAGCTAAATAATCCCTTAATTGTTCAAAAGGGGAATGTTGTGGTTTTAGTTATATCCGACAAGGCAGATAAAGAAACGATTCTGACATGCATTAAACAGGGGATGTAAAAAAATCCAGACTGCAAAATGACAGCAGGTCAGATAATAGTTAAAAGTGAATAGTGAATAGAAATGGTAGGGACTGTAAGTTAATTCAGCAAATTAATTTACAGTCCCTTTGGGGAATAGGAAAAAAAGATTCAGAATTGTCAAATCGAACTCAAAGCAAGGCTTTGCCTTGCTTTGAGCGGTAACCCGAAGCTGTACAAAGGTACTGCGAGTGGTGAGATTTGGCAATAGCAAAAAGGCATATATTTGAAGAAAAACATCTTAAAACAGATGTTTTTCAACATTTGTAGTAAATTCAAATGATTTATAGGCTAATTAATACTCTATATTGCTTATTATTACTGCCTTTTTGCAGTCTGGACTTTTTTTACATTCCCTTTATTTTCACTTATTTATTGTGCCTAAAGGCATTAGTATTTCTTGTTTTTTAGCCACACATATAGCTTATTTCTATTGACTTTTAGCCCCTGTTTTAGTATAATGATAATTGTATTTTTATGCTATTTTGCGTATCTTGGCAAAATGGCAGTCTGATTGAATAAATAATACATCATATAAATTTTAAGAAGGTGACACAATGCTTACCAAAGCACCAAAAGGAACAATGGATATATTACCCGATATATCATATAAATGGCAGTATATCGAAAAGGAAATTCAGAAAATATGCAAGCAGTTTGGCGTAAAGGAAATCCGCACACCTGTTTTTGAACACACAGAGCTTTTTCAGCGCGGCGTTGGCGACACAACCGATGTTGTTGAAAAAGAAATGTATACTTTTCTTGACAAAGGCGATCGCAGCATAACTCTTCGCCCCGAAGGAACTGCAAGTGCAGTAAGAAGCTTCATTGAGCATGGAATGTTTAATAATCCTCAGCCAACAAAGCTTTTCTATAATATCAGCGCCTATCGCTACGAAAAACCCCAGGCAGGCCGCTACAGAGAGTTTCATCAGTTCGGTGTTGAATATTTCGGCACCCAGTCGCCCACAGCAGATGCAGAAATGATTTCCCTTCCATGGACTCTTTATAAGCGTCTTGGTCTCACAGGACTCACAGTAAATATCAACAGCATAGGCTGCCCTAAATGCCGCAAGGAATATAACGAAAAATTAAAGGCATATTTAAAGCCCCACTTCGACGAACTCTGCGACACCTGCAAAAACCGCTACGACCGCAATCCCATGAGAATTATGGATTGTAAATCCTCAATATGTAAAGATATAGTTAAAAATGCTCCCCTTTTAATAGACTGTATCTGTGATGAATGTCGTGAACATTTTGAAGCTGTTAAAAAATATCTTACCTCTATGAACATCCCCTTTGAGATAGACCCATATATCGTAAGAGGTCTTGACTATTACACCAAGACCGTGTTTGAAATCACTGCACGAAATGAACATTCCAATGGCACAATATGCGGCGGCGGAAGATATGACGGTCTTGTTGAAGAGCTGGGCGGCAATCCGACCCCGGCTTGCGGATTTGCTCTTGGTATGGAGAGATTGCTTCTCACAATGGAAGAGCAGGGGATAGAAATTCCAAATGAAGACCGCTCCGATATTTTTGTCGGTAATATCGGCGATGAAAGCTCTCTTTTTGCTCAGAAGCTTGTTAGCGATTTAAGAAATCTGGGCATAAAGGCCGACAGAGACCACCTTGCAAGAAGCGTTAAAGCTCAGATGAAATTTGCCAATAAGCTCGGCAGCAAATATACGGTTATTCTTGGTGATGATGAAATATCTGCAAAAAAGGTTAAGCTGAAAAATATGGATGAAGGAATTGAAACAGAAATCGAGCTTTCAGCAGAAAAAATTGCGGAATATATTAGTGCACAGTAAGGAGAAAAACAATGGATTTTGAAAAATTAAACGGACTTAAAAGAACTCATAAATGCGGTGAACTCACAAAGGCAGACGCCGGATGTGAAGTTGTTGTTATGGGCTTTACCAACTCTGTAAGAAATCTTGGCGCCCTCAACTTTATAAATATAAGAGATATTTCCGGCATAGTTCAGACAGTTTTCAGCACCGACAACAGTGAAATGTATGAAAAAGCTTCAAAGGTAAGAGGCGAATATGTTATCGCAGTAAAAGGTATTGTAAAATTAAGAGATGAATCAGCTGTAAATAAAGATATGGCAACAGGCGAAATAGAAATCGAAGCAAATGAACTCCGAATTCTTTCATCTGCCAAAACTCCCCCGTTCTATATTGTTGAAAACAGTGATGTTAAGGAAGAACTCCGCCTGCAGTATCGCTATCTTGATTTAAGAAGACCAGATATGCAGAGAAGAATGCTTTTAAGAAGCAAGGTTGCCAAAATCGTTCGCGATTATTACGAAGACAATGGTTTTCTTGAAATCGAAACTCCTATCCTTGTTAAGAGTACTCCCGAAGGCGCAAGAGATTATCTTGTTCCAAGCCGTGTTCATAATGGATGCTTCTATGCTCTCCCTCAGTCACCTCAGCAGTATAAACAGCTTTTAATGCTCTCCGGTATGGACAGATACTTCCAGATTGCAAAATGCTTCCGTGACGAAGATTTAAGAGCCGACCGTCAGCCCGAATTCACTCAGATAGATTTGGAAATGTCTTTTGTTGATGAAGACGATGTTATGACAGTAAACGAAGGTCTTTTAAAGAGAGTTTTCAAGGAAATAAAAGGAATAGATCTTGAAACTCCCTTTATCCGTATGCCCTATAGCGAAGCTATGAATCGCTTCGGCTCCGATAAACCCGATACCCGCTTCGGCCTTGAAATAACCGATATTTCTTCAGTTGTTGCAGGCTGTGATTTTTCTGTGTTTGCCTCTGCAATAGAAAATGGCGGAAGTGTAAGAGCAATAAATGCCAAAGGTCTTGGCGATAAGATTTCAAGAAAAAATATTGATTCTCTTGGCGAATTTGTTAAAACCTACAGAGCCAAAGGTCTTGCCTGGATAAAGGTAAATCCCGACGGTGTTCAGTCGCCTATTGCCAAATTCTTCAGCGAAGAAAAATTAAATGAAATCTTAGCTAAAGTAGATGCCCGGGTTAATGATGTTATCTTTATTGTTGCCGATGTAAACAGTGTTGTTTTTGCATCCCTTGGCGCTCTCAGATGCGAAATTGCAAAACGCTATGATTTAATAGATCCAAATAAATTCAATTTCCTTTGGGTAACTGACTTCCCCCTTCTCGAATATGACGAAGAGGAAAATCGCTATGTGGCAATGCACCACCCCTTCACAGCTCCCAAGGATGAAGACCTCCACCTTCTCGACACAGACCCCGGCAAGGTGAGAGCAAAAGCATATGACATCATCTTAAACGGTGTTGAACTCGGTGGCGGAAGTATGAGAATTTATAATTCCGACCTTCAGCAGAAAATGTTTGAGGTAATAGGTCTTGAAAAGGAAGAAATCGAAGCACGCTTCGGATTCCTTATAGATGCCTTCAAATATGGCGCACCCCCTCACGGTGGTATGGCATATGGCTTCGACAGAATGCTTATGCTCTTAGATGGCACCGACTCCATAAGAGATGTTATAGCATTTCCAAAGGTTCAGAATGCGTCAGAGCTTATGACATCATCCCCCGACACAGTAGATCCCAAGCAGCTTGACGAGCTTGGAATTGCAATTATCAAAAAGGAAGAATAAATAGCCATTGGCTATCAAAACAGCCGAACTCTTGTTCGGCTTTTCGTGCATATTTTTCGTTTATATTAAAATGAGTAATATTCTTGTCTACAAAGCAGTTAAAAGGAGAAAAACTCTATGATAGAAGTAAAAAACCTTACCAAAAAATATGGTTCAAAAAAGGTTCTCGATGATGTGAGCTTCACAGTTGAAAATGGTGAAGTTTTAGGCTTTCTGGGACCAAACGGAGCCGGAAAAAGTACAACCCTCAATATTATCACAGGCTATATTTCATCCACAGAAGGCTCTGTCACTATAGACGGAATCGACATTATGGATGATGCTATCGGCTATAAGAAGAAAATCGGCTATCTTCCCGAAATCCCACCTCTCTACACAGACATGAAGGTATGGGAATATCTTGATTTTGTGTGTGATTTGAAAAAAGCCGATAAAGAATCTATCGAAAGAATTCTTGAAGAAGTGAAGATAACCGATGTAAAAGACTATCTTATCCGAAATCTTTCAAAGGGCTATCGTCAGAGAGTGGGCATCGCCCAGGCTCTTATAGGCGATCCCGATATTCTTATTTTAGATGAGCCCACAGTAGGTCTTGACCCTATGCAGATAATAGACATCAGAAATGTAATCTCTGATTTGGGCAAAAAAAAGACACTTATCATAAGCTCCCATATTCTTTCTGAAATAAGTGCGGTATGCTCAAGGGTTTTAATAATCAATAAGGGCAGAATCATTGCAGAAGACACTCCCGAAAATCTTGCATCTCAGCTTTCGGGGCAGAATAAATTCATCCTTCGTGCCGAAGGTTCAAGAGAAGATATTGAAAATGCTCTTACAAAAATATCCGGCATAGATCGCTTTGAATATAAAGACACCAAAGATGAAGAACACGATTACATTATAGCTGCAAAAAATGGTCATGACATAAGAAAGACTCTCTTTAAGACTCTTGCCAATGCCGACCTTTCAATTCTTATGTTTAAAGCCTATGATGTATCCTTAGAGGATATATTCATAACTCTTACCGAAAAAGCAAAGGAGGAAAACAGCAATGGAAAATCCGAAGAATCCGAAGATTGATGAAATAGAAAAAGACATTAGCGAAGAAAACGAAGACATCGTGATCGAAACTGCAGAAGATGAAGAGAAGCCTATAAGTGAAGCTAGTGAAGGTGACAAAGAAGCTTCTGAAGCTTATGAAGAAGTCGCAGACGACGATGACGATGACTACGACGACGATGATGACGATGAAGATGATGACGACGAACCCCGCTATACAAAACCCAGCAAAACAGCTGTTGAAGCCATAATGAAGAAGGAACTCCTCCTTTATTTCTCAACTCCCACAGCCTATGTGTTTATTGCATCCTTTGTTTGCGTGAGCGCTATTCTGTTTACAATTTTTAATCTCATCTATGCCAATTCATCTGTCAGTCTTATTTTCTCATTTTTGCCTTATCTTTTTGTAATAATGATTCCCATTCTCACCATGCGTCTTATGGCAGAAGAAAGAGCCCTCAAAACAGACCAGCTCCTTTTAACAGCCCCAATAAGCGTTGCCGCAATAGTTTGCGGAAAGCTCTTTGCAGCTTTATATGTTTTCGGCATGGCAATCATAATAATGCTTATGTATCCTGTTATCTTAAGCTTTTATTCAACCGTTGCCTGGGGAATAGTTCTGTCAAATTATATCGGCTTTTTCCTTATGGGAAGTGCGTTTATCGCCATTGGTATTTTCATCTCTTCTCTAACAGAAAATCAGCTTGTTTCCGCCATAGTAACTATAGCGCTTCTTCTTGCAAGCTTTCTTGTGTCCTATGGAATAAAGCCATCAGGCGTAGCTATTATAGATGCTGTCCTTTCAGCGTTTTCAGTTCCCAAACACTTTGATAATTTCTTTATCGGTATTATAGACATTGTTTCTGTTATCTATTATCTCAGCATAACAGCAATCTTTACTCTTCTCACAATCTATCGCACCGAAAAAAGACGAATTTCCAGATAGGAGGTAATTGCTATGAATAAAAAAAGAAAATATGCCTACACAGCAATGACCTCTGCAATTTTAATGATAGTTGCAATAATCATTGTTAATTTAATAGCTTCTGCCATATCTGATAAAATAGCTTTAAAGCTCGACCTTACAAAAGATAACATCTTAAGCTTTTCCGATACAACAAAAGAAGTTATAAAGGAATTGGATACCGAGGTTAAAATCATATCCCTCATTCCTGAATCCGATAATTCAAGAGAAATGATTCAGATAGATGAAATTCTAAAAAAATATGAGCGTTCATCTTCAAAAATCAGCTATTCAAGAGTAAACACAAAAAGAAACCCCGCTGTTTTAAATAAATATCTTTCAAATGGTAAACCCCTTGAAAGCGACTATTATGTTATTTTTGAAACAGAAAGAATGTATAGTGTTGTAGCTGTAAATGACCTTCTGATGATGTATAAAGATAACTCCACCAACTCTATCCTTGCAGGGGCCTTAAGTGCCGAGCAGTATTTTTCATCTGCCATAGTTAAGGTAACCAAGGGAAGCAACATCACAGCTTATGTTCTTTCAGGTCATGGCGAATGTTTTGACGCCGAGATTTTCCGCACAAAAATTCTCCCCGGCTCAGGCTATGAATTTAAAGATCTTTCCCTTGTGTCGGAAAATATCCCCGAAAAGGCAGATATGCTCATTATTTCATCTCCCGAAAATGACTATTCTGCAGAGGAAATAGAAAAAATTGATAAATATCTTAAAAAAGGCGGAGACATCGCCATCATTGCCGATGCCATAACAGGCGATATGACCAATCTTTTTGGCTATATGTCGGAATGGGGCGTAAGCTTTGAAAATGGTATGGCGGCAGACGACGACCAGTCAAATTATGCCGGCTACAAAACATATGTTTTAGCTCAGCTTGAAAATAATGACATTGTAAAAACAATGGGCATAAGCGGACAGCAGACAGTTTTCCCGCTTTCCCGTCCGATTCTTTTAAAGGAAAAAGTGGGAGTTACATCCTCTGTTTTAGCCACAACAGGCAAAAATGGCTATGTTAAAGAAAATGTTTATTCTTCCGTTGATTCATTTGAGGAAGGCGACATCCGCAAAAAATCCAACCTTGCAGTTATGCTCACAAAGCAGAATTCTGTTGACAGTCGCTCAAATATGTTTGTTGTGGGCACAAGTCTCTTTATGGGCGACTACACCTCAGAAAGCTCTCAGTTCTACACACTTCTCGACGAAAGTGCAAACAGAAAGTTCTGCTCAGGCGTATTTTCCTATATGACCGACCAGCCCTCAAGCTTTTATATAATGCCCAAAAACATTGTTCAGGATAAGGTTATCATAAATCAGATGAGCATCTATATCTACAGTATGATAACAATTCTCATTATCCCTCTTGTAATTCTTGCATGGGGCCTTATAACCTGGCTCAGAAGGAGATATTCCTGATGTTTAATAAAAAAATACTGATTCCCCTTCTTATAGTTGTTGTTCTTCTTGGAATCCTTCTTGCAGTAACAATGCTTGGCGGAGAAGAAAGAGAAAGCAACGATATATCATCTGATAGCTCAGATAGCTATGATGTAAACTATATCTTCGATGTTGATTCCGATTCAATAAAATTAATAAGCGTAAAGCTAAGTGATGAAAGCTTCACCTTTGTGAAGGAAGGTAGCAAATGGACGCTTAAAAACAGCCCCAATACCTCCATCAGCACAAGCGCAGTCACCTCTCTGGCATCATCAATTGCAAATCTTAGCTATGATGAACTCATAGACGATGGAAGCATAACAAAAGAAGATTGCAGAATA
>JAFSBJ010000244.1 GCA_017437345.1 Clostridia bacterium
ATTTTACCGCAAGCAGCACCGGGAGATGCACCCAGACCTCTGCCCATAGGAGTTGCAGCCTTCAATGCTTTTGCATCGAACTGCGGATGGAGCAGGGTATCCAGGTTTCTGGGGTCGATCATAGCAACAGCCTTCTTCTTATCGATCATTCCCTCGTCAACTAAGTCACAAGCGATTTTTAAAGCAGCCTTAGCTGTTCTCTTACCGTTTCTTGTCTGGAGCATATAGAGCTTCTTGTTTTCAATTGTGAATTCCATATCCTGCATATCTCTGTAATGGTCTTCGAGAATAGCACAAACTTTATTGAATTCTTCGAAAGCTTCCGGGAACTTGTCAGCCATCTGAGCGATTGGCATTGGTGTTCTAACACCAGCAACAACGTCTTCACCCTGAGCGTTTACTAAGAATTCACCCATTAAGCCTCTGTCACCAGTAGCAGGGTCTCTTGTAAATGCAACACCTGTACCACAGTCGTCACCCATGTTACCGAACGCCATCATCTGAACATTAACAGCAGTACCCCATGAATAAGGGATATCGTTGTCACGACGGTAAACATTAGCTCTTGGGTTATCCCATGAACGGAATACGGCTTCAACAGCACCCATTAACTGTTCCTTTGGATCAGATGGGAAGTCTTTACCGATCTTGCTCTTGTATTCAGCTTTGAATGCCATAGCAAGTTCTTTAAGGTCATCAGCTGTAAGCTCGATATCCTGAGTTACGCCTTTCTTTTCTTTCATTTCGTCGATGAGCTGTTCGAAGTATTTCTTACCAACTTCCATAACAACGTCGGAATACATCTGGATAAATCTTCTGTAACAGTCCCAAGCCCAACGAGCATTGCCAGATTTAGCTGACATTGCTTCAACAACATCTTCGTTAAGACCAAGGTTTAAGATTGTGTCCATCATACCTGGCATAGAAGCTCTTGCACCAGAACGAACAGAAACGAGAAGAGGGTTCTCCTTGTCGCCGAACTTCTTACCGCAGATAGCTTCCATCTTAACGATGTTTTCCATAATTTCAGCCTGGATAGCATCGTTAATTTTACGGCCGTCTTCATAATACTGAGTACAAGCCTCTGTTGAAACCGTGAAACCCTGAGGAACAGGGAGCCCGATTTTTGTCATCTCAGCGAGGTTAGCACCTTTACCGCCGAGGAGTTCACGCATAGATGCGTCACCTTCACTAAAAAGATAAACGAATTTTGCCATTTTAGTTCCTCCTAAAAAGTATATAAAAATTTAATCATTTGCAGATTTGGTTTTGCGAAGCTCTTTGAAAAAATCTTTCAAGATGGAAGAGCATTCGTCTTCTAAAATTCCGCCCTCAGTGTTTACCTCTTGGGTAATCCCATCAAGAGCGGGGATGTCTATAAGTGAGCCAACGGCTCCGCCTTTTTTATCGCATGCCCCGAAATAAAGATTTTTGATTCGGGACTGAACGATTGCCCCTGCACACATTAAGCAGGGCTCTAAGGTAACATACATATCACACTGAAAAAGCCTCCACCCGCCAAGCTTTCGGCAGGCTTTGTTTATAGCGATTATCTCGGCATGGCAAAGGGCGTTTTTCTTTGTTTCCCGTTTGTTGTGGCCTTTGGCAATAATCTTACCGTCTTTAACAATAACGGCACCGATTGGAGTTTCGCCCTTTCGATAGGCTTTTTTAGCCTCTTTAAGAGCTTCTTTCATAAACTTTTCGTGGACATCCATATTATCATCCTATATCATATAAAAAAGCACAAAAAACCAAGAGCCTTTCCCTCTTTCCTTTAAAAGAAGAGGAAAGCCTTCGGTTCGCGCGAATTTTTAAATTGAAGATTAAGCTACGAATGGTTTAAGTTCGCCAGCTAAATCAGCGCAATCATCTGCATGAACTTCAACTTTAATCGGCTTGCTTAAATCAAGACTGAAAATACCCATAATGGATTTTGCGTCAACAACATATCTGCCTGATGTAAGGTCGATTTCATAGTCATACTTACTAACGATATTAACGAAATTCTTAACATCATTGATTGAGCTTAAAACTACATTAAATGTCATTCTTTTCCACCTCCCTAAAATTTCTTCCTTACTATTATACATATTTTTCTTGCATTAGTCAATAAAAAAGTGTATAATTTTATAACAAAAAGTAAGTAATTTTTCGTCAGATTGGGAGTTTTTTTAAAATGCGGGTAAAATTTATAACACTTGGTTGCAAAACGAATACATATGAAAGCGATGCCATGGGAAAGCTTTTTATCGATAAAGGGTATGAAATAGCGGAAGAGGGCACCGCTGATATTTATGTTATAAACACCTGCACAGTAACAGGAACAGGGGCCCAGAAATCCCGTCAGGCAATAGGAAAAGCCATAAGAGAAAAGGCGGATGCCCTTATTGCTGTAACGGGTTGCCTTGCCCAGACGGAAACCGAGAAAATCAAGGAAATTCCCGGGGTGGACATAGTCATTGGCAACAGCGGGAAAAACAGGATTGTTGAACTTGTGGAAGAGGCAAATGAAAAGAAAAAACAGATTGTTTTCTGCAAAGATATTATGGAGGAAATCTCCTTTGAGGAAATTGCAAATACCGCTGTCCAGAGCCGAATTCGTGCCAATGTGAAAATTGAGGACGGCTGTAATAATTATTGCACATATTGTATAATCCCATACGCCAGAGGGAAAGTGCGCTCACGAGATATTAATAAAATTGAGGAAGAGGTTATCGCACTCTCAAAGGCGGGATACAGAGAAATCGTTTTGACGGGAATTCATATCGGCTCATACGGTAAGGATTTAAAAGAGGATATTTCTCTGATTGATG
>JAFSBJ010000245.1 GCA_017437345.1 Clostridia bacterium
CCTGTTTTTGCGAGAATGTCGACAGCTTTTTTTGCAGCATCTATGTATCTCTTATCTTTACTATTGAAAATTATATCATCTTCGTTGAATTTGGTCAACAGGTCAATATGACCAATTATATCGCCTTTTTGTTTTGAAACGGTTTCAAAATAGTCCTCTGCAAAAGCCATATAGTCACCATTCCATGCTTCATTAACATTTTTTATAAGAGCTTCGCGGCTTTCATCGACTATATAGATTTTTCCATTCTTTTCTATTCCGTGAACAGATGCTATGACATATTCAAAATCTGAAATATCTATTTCTGAATAGTAATCATATTCTATTCCATAGTAGATTTTTATTTTGTCTTTATACTTTTCCTTGAGGCGGAATATTTCATTTTTATATTCTTCCATTTTTGAAAGAGGAAGTCCGCAGCTTTCATCGTAGGCTGTGTAGGAATGGGCAGAAAAGCCAAGGTGAGTAAAGCCTTTATTTATCGCCGCTTCAACCATCTCCCGGGCGGTGTTTTTTCCGTCGCAGAAGGTGGTGTGAGTGTGGAAATTTGTTTTTATCACTCTGTCATCTTCTCCTGTTTAACTTTTTTATCTATAACATGGCGTGATGCAAGCTCATTATGGATATCTTCAAGAGAAATTCCCATTTCTATCATCATAACCATAACATGGTAGGTTAAATCTGCTATCTCGTATATTGCTTCCTTCTTGTCATCTGCCTTGCCGGCAATTATAACTTCGGTACATTCCTCTCCCACTTTTTTAAGAATTTTATCTATTCCTTTTTCAAAAAGATAGGTTGTATAGGAGCCTTCTTTTTTATCAGTTTTTCTGCCTCTTATAAGCTCCATAAGGCTATCAAGGCAAAATGCAGAATATTCATCTGATTCATATACAAGATCATTAAAGCAGGAGTCGGCACCAGTGTGACAGGCGGGGCCTTCTTTTTTAACAAGCACAGTAAGCGCATCATAGTCACAATCGGCTGTGATGGATACGATATGCTGATAATTTCCTGATGTTTCGCCTTTGAGCCAAAGTTCATTCCTTGAGCGACTATAGAAGCATGTGAGCCCTTTTTCCATTGAAATCTCAAGGCTTTGTCTATTCATATAAGCAAGAGTTAGAACCTTTTTTGAATCGGCATCAACAACGATTGCGGGAATCAGACCTTTTTCGTCAAATTTGAGTTTGTTTATATCAAGCATAATCAATTCTACCTTTCATTAAATTCTGACTATTATATCATTATTTTTAAGTTCTTTTTTTAAATCGGGAATTGCAACTTCACCAAAATGGAAGATTGAAGCCGCAAGACCGGCATCGATTGTGGGAAGGGTTTTAAAAAGAGTTACAAAATCGGCTATTCCTCCTGCACCGCCTGATGCTATAACGGGAACATTTACAATATTTAAAACCTGGCGAAGCATTTCTATATCGAAGCCTTTTTTTACACCATCGGTGTCGATGGAATTAACAACAATTTCTCCGGCACCCATATCAACTCCGCGTTTTATCCATTCAAGAGCATCCATTCCTGTGTTTTCTCTGCCACCTTTGGCAAAAACTTTAAAAACTCCGTCTACCCTTTTTACATCGACGCTTAAAACGACACACTGATTGCCATATTTTTTGGCGGCATCTTCTATAAGCTGAGGGTTACGGATTGCACCTGAATTAACGCTTACCTTATCGGCACCGCAGTTTAACACTCTATCAAAATCATCTACTGTGTTGATGCCACCGCCAACTGTCAGGGGAATGAAGATTTTTGATGCAACTTCTTTTAAAATATCGGTGAAAAGCTTTCTTCCCTCAAATGACGCTGTTATATCATAGAAAACCAGTTCATCGGCACCACAGTCGCTATAGTATTTTCCCAATTCCACGGGCGATGAAACATCGGAGAGTCCTTTGAAATTTACTCCCTTAACAACTCTGCCATCTTTAACATCAAGGCAGGGAATTATTCTTTTAGTTATCATAAGCTTGCCTCCTGACTGCCTGCAATCAAAACAGCTTCATCCAATGAAATTGCTCCGGTGTAGTAGGCTTTGCCTATGATTGCACCACAGATACCATCGGATTTTAGCTTTTTAATGTCTTCTATGGATGAAACTCCGCCGGAGGCTATGATATTCATACTAAATTCTTTTGAAAGATGATTATACAGTTCATGATTTGTACCCTGCATTGCACCGTCTTTTGAAATGTCGGTAACGATAAGGGTTTTAACCCCGTCTGACTGCATTTTAAGGCAGAATTCGTCACAGGTATAGCCCGATTTTTCAAGCCAACCTTTTATGGCAACAAAGCCATCCTTTATATCAGCTCCCACAACAATGCGGGAACCATACTCCAAAACAGCCCTTTTAACAAAGCCTTCTTCGGTTACTGCGGCTGTGCCCAGGATTACTCTTTCAACTCCTATTGATAGATATTTTTCTATAGTCTCAAAGGAGCGTATGCCTCCGCCTATTTCTGCTGAGAGTTTTGTAGATTTTACTATTTCTCTTATGGCATCTATATTTGGAGTTTCACCTGTTTTGGCACCTTCTAAATCCACAAGGTGAATATAGCGGGCGCCGGCTATTTCAAACTTTTTTGCTATATTTGAAGGGTTATTGTCGTAGACTGTCATCTGATTATAGTCGCCTTTTAAAAGACGGACAGCTTTGCCTTCATATAAATCTATTGCAGGAAGAATTATCATAATGATGTACCACCTTTATATTTCGCTGAACGCTTTTAATATTTTAAGACCTACCTCGCCACTTTTTTCAGGATGAAACTGACAGCCAAAAACATTGTCTTTGGCAACTGCGGCAGTTATATCTGCACCATACTCTGCTGTAGCAATAACACTTTCGCTGCAATCGGTGCCATAGTAGGAATGAACAAAATAAACACACTCGCCCTCGCTTAGGTATTTAAATATGGGGCTTTTTTCTCCATGAAATCTGAGAGCATTCCAACCAATATGGGGAATTTTCAAATCAGGCGGAATAACATCACTAATCGGACAAACGCTTCCATTTATAAGACCGAGACCTTCATACTCGCCATATTCATAGCTCTTTTCAAAAAGCATCTGCATACCAAGGCATATTCCCATAAGAGGCTTTCCTTTTTTTGCTTCGTCTATTATGACTTTATCAAGTCCGCATTTCTTTAAGCTATTTGCCGCATCTCTGAACGCCCCCACTCCGGGAAGAATTATTTTATCTGCTTTTTTTATTTCTTCGGCATCTCCCGTTACAACGGTTTCTATGCCAAGAGAATCGAAGGAGCTTTTTAAGGAATAAAGATTACCCACTCCATAGTTTACAATTGCTATCATTTAGAGAACTCCTTTAGTTGACGGGATTTCGTCTTTTTTTGCTTCGTCTATTTTAACAGCTTCTTTGAGCGCTCTTGCAAAAGCTTTAAATGCACCTTCTATTATGTGATGAGAATTGTTTCCATCAAGCTGTTTTAAATGAAGAGTTATATTTGCTTTGCGAGTGAATGCAATAAAGAATTCCCAGGCTAGCTCTGTGTCAAAATCACCAACCTTTGGGGTTGGGATATTTAAATCATAATTAAGATAGCTTCTTCCGGAAATATCTATTGCACAAAGGATGAGTGCTTCATCCATCGGGAGAATCATATTACCGTAGCGACAAATTCCGCGCATATCACCTATTGCCCTGCCAAATGCTTCACCAAGGCAGATGCCGATATCTTCAACGCTATGGTGATAGTCTACCTCTACATCGCCTATGCATTTAACATCAAGGTCAAAAGACCCATGCTTTGCAAAGAGAGTAAGGCAATGGTCTAAAAAGCCACAGCCCGAATTAATATTTGATTTTCCTGTGCCATCAAGATTTAGGGAAAGCTTAATATCTGTTTCGGCAGTTTTTCTTTCAATATCTGATATTCTCATTATAATACCTCCTATAAAGGATATTAGGTTTATCACAAAATACTTTTAATAACCTCTATAAATTTTTGCATCTGCTCCATAGTGCCTATGGTGATGCGGTTATAGTCTTTTATTTTTTCTTTGGTGAAATGACGGACTAAAATTGCGTTTTCACGAAGCTTTTTGTAGATATATTCGCCATCGAGGCCAGTTTTTTTCGCAAAAATAAAGTTGGCACACGACGGAAGAACCTTAAAACCAAGCTTTTTTAATTCTTCTATTGTGTATTCCCTTGCTTCTATAATCTTTTGGGCATTTTCCTTATAGTAGTAATCGGATTTCATTGCAGCTTCTCCTGCCAAAAGACTGAGACGATTTATGCTATAGGGATTTGTGGAATATTTAATCTTTTCAAGGTCTTTTATTATTTCTTCATTTGCAATAGCAAAGCCCAGACGAGCACCTGCAAGTGAACGGGATTTGGAGA
>JAFSBJ010000246.1 GCA_017437345.1 Clostridia bacterium
ACGACTCCAGAAAGCTCCCCCTTATATGGGAGGCAGACTGGGGAAAGGGGAAATTTGTTGTTTGCAATTTTGGGCTTTATGAAAAGGTTATGAGAGGATTTTTTGCAGCGGCATATAGTCTTCTTGGAGATGCCTGTGTTTATCCTGTTATTAATGCTTCAACCTTTTTTCTTGACGACTTTCCGTCTCAGATACCATCAGGAAGCAATGAATATGTTTTCCGTGATTACGGAACAAGCACCAGAGATTTTTATATTAACATATGGTGGCCGGATATGATGAATTTTGCCGACAGATATGGCATAAAATACACAGGTCTTGCCATTGAATGTTATGATGATGCGATAGATGGCACCACAGATTCCGCCCCCGACAAGGGAACCTTTTTAAACTTTGGAAACATGCTCTTAAGACAGGGCGGCGAAATCGGATACCACGGATACAACCACCAGCCGCTATGCCTGGGAAATGTGGACTACAAAGGCGAATTTGACTACAAAACCTGGCAAAATACAAAGGCTATGAAATCGGCATTTGATGAGCTTGTGGATTTTTGTGATGAGCTTTTTCCTGATGTTCCGATGAGTGTGTATGTTCCGCCATCAAATATATTATCTATAGAAGGAAGAAATTTTCTTATTAAAGAATATCCCCAGATCAAAACCATTTCGGGCATCTATTTTGAAGATGCCGCGGTTGATGTTTCCTGTGTGCAGGAATTTGATGTATCGAAGGAAGGGATAGTTGATCAGCCCCGTGTTGTTTCGGGATGTAAGATGGAAAACTTTATGAAGCTCGCTGTTATATCAGAATTAAATCTCCACTTTTTAAACAGCCACTTCACCCACCCCGACGATGCACTTGATATTGAACGAGGAGCAGAACTTGGCTGGGAAAAGCTTAAATTTCATTTTGACGAATATTTAAACTGGGTTTATTCTTCTGCTCCTATGATAAGAAACTACACATCGTCTGAGGCATCGGCGGCAATTCAGAGGTTTTCTTCACTTGGAGTTAAAAAAGAAATAAAGAATAACAGCATCAATATAAGCCTTTCCGGTTTTTATGACGAGGCGTGCCTTATGGTCAGGATAAACGAGGGAGTTCCCGTTAGAACAAAGGGTGGAAAGCTCACTCATATAACCGGGGATTTATATCTTTTAGATGCAAAAGATGATAAAATTACAATCAGAATTGAAAAATAAAATTCAAGCTATGTCAGGAGCATAAAACTTTGAGAATTTGTCTTATTTTAGAAGGGTGCTACCCTTATGTGAATGGTGGTGTTTCCACCTGGATGCACCAATACATAACAGAAATGAAAGAACACGAATTTGTGCTTTGGGTAATTGGCGCAAAAGCCGAGGATAAGGATAAATTCGTCTATAACCCACTGCCTGAAAATGTTACCCAGGTACATCAGGTGTTTCTTGATGATGCCTTAAGACTTAAAGACAACAGTATTCTGACATATCGCTTTACAAAAAAAGAAAAAGAAGTTCTTGAAAAGCTTGTTTTATCTGATAAACCCGATTGGGATTTACTCTTTGACTTATATCAGGTGAGAAAGATTAATCCTATGGCGTATCTTAAAAGCGAAAGCTTTTTAAAAATTCTTACCCACATATGCGAAACAGATTTTCCAAACATCGCCTTTTCGGATACCTTTCATTCTGTGCGTTCAAGGCTTCTGCCTCTTTTGTATCTTATGGGAAGTGAGATACCCAAGGCAGATGTTTATCACGCTATTTCAACAGGATATGGCGGTCTTCTGGCAAGTATGGGGGCCCACATCAATAAAAAGCCCCTGCTTCTTACAGAGCATGGAATCTATACAAGAGAAAGAGAAGAAGAAATAATAAGAGCAAAATGGATTTCCCGTTCATTTAAAAAGCATTGGATTGACTTTTTCTATATGCTGTCTGACCTTATTTATGAAAGAGCTTTCAGGGTTACATCACTTTTTACAAATGCAATGAAAACTCAGATTGATATGGGATGTGCCTCTTCAAAATGCAGAGTTATTGAAAATGGTATAAGCTATGAAAGGCTCAGCGGAATTCCATTAAAAAAGGAAGACGGGCTTGTTGATATAGGGGCTGTGGTAAGGCTTGCGCCCATTAAGGATATCAAAACCATGATATATGCATTTTTTGAATTAAGCTCAAGGATAGACTATGCAAGGCTTCATATTATGGGTGGTGTTGACGACCAGGAATATGCAGACGAATGCTACAGCCTTGTTAAACAGCTTAATCTTGAAGACAAGATAATCTTCACAGGAAGAGTTAATATCATAGAATATTTTGAAAAGCTTGATTTTACCCTGCTCACCAGCATTTCCGAAGGTCAGCCGCTATCTGTACTGGAATCCTTTGCAGCAAGGAGACCTGCTGTTACAACCGATGTTGGCTGCTGCAGCGAGCTTCTTAACGGTAAACCCGGCGATACCTTTGGAAAGGCCGGCTACTGTGTGCCTCCTATGCAAAGGGAAAGATTAGCAGATGCAATGGAGATGCTTTGCGAATCAAGAGAATTAAGACTTAAGATGGGCGAAGCAGGACAAAAAAGAGCATATGAACATTTCAGATATAATATTATGCTTACTAAATACAGAGAGCTTTACAAGGAGGTGGAAGACACTTGGCAGGCATAGGCTTTGAACTTAAAAAGCTTTTTTCCAAAAAAGGAATTTTGCAATCGGCAAAAGCATTCGGATATGCTTCGGTTATTTGCGCAGGGCCTATGGTTCTTGGTGTTTTGCTTCTTTTGGGAATTATGCTTTTATGCACTATTGCTGATGTTTATAAAGAAACGAGAGAGCTTCTTATCTGTATGATTACATATACTCTCCTGGCCTCTCTTTTAACCAGCTCATTTTTTTCGATGGTGGTTACAAGGTATACCGCAGATATGCTTTATGAAGACAAAAAGGAGGCTGTGCTTCCTTCCTTCTGGGGTTCGTGCTGTCTTATGATGGGCGTGGGTTCTGTGATATACGGATTGTTTCTTCTTATTTCGGGAGCAAGCTTTTTGCAGCAGTTTTTGTGTTTTACATTATTTAACGAATTGATAGTTACCTGGAATGCAATGAGCTATCTATCGGCTATAAAAGATTATAAGGGAATATTTTTATCCTTTTTGTCGGCTGTTGTTCTGACATTTATCGTTGGAGCAATTCTCCTTCTTTTCAGGATGCCTCCTATTGAGGCAATGCTTATTGCGATTAATGTGGGCTACGGGGTGATGCTTATATGGGATGTGACTCTTCTCCACAGATATTTCCCCAACACAGACCTTAGTCCCTTCACATTTTTAAAATGGATTGACGAATTTCTGCCCCTTGCTTTTTCGGGACTTTTTGTTAACATCGGAATGTTTTCTCATCTTGTGATTATGTGGTTCAGCGATATTGGGGTAAGGGTGCATGGATTATTTTTCGGAGCACCGTTTCACGATGTTCCGGCGCTTCTTGCCTTTATGACAACCCTTGTTACAACAGTTAATTTTGTTGTTTCGGTTGAGGTTAATTTTTATCCTAAATACAGGACTCACTACAGTCTGTATAACGACAAGGGAACTATTGGAGATATTAAGCAGGCAGAGGGCGAAATGCTCGATACCCTTAAAACTGAAATTTTCTATACAGCATTAAAACAGCTTCTCACAACTGCAATGTGCATTGCGGTTGGGGGGTATGTGCTGGATGTGTTGCCCCTTGGTTTTAACGAAATAATGAGAGGTTATTTCAGAACGCTTTGTGTGGCATACGGGTTATATGCAATCGGAAATATGATTATGCTGATGCTGCTTTATTTCACAGATTATCGCGGAGCATTTCTTGTTACAGGACTTTTTGCAGGGACAACGGTTTTATTTACTCTGATTTCCCTTCTTTGCCCCAGCGTGTATTACGGATTTGGATTTCTGTTTGCTTCAATGATATTTTTGCTTGCAGCAATTATAAGACTTGATTATTTTACAAAGAAACTCCCCTACTATATTTTATCTGTTCAGCCACTTGTGGCGGAGGACAGGTCGGGAAGATTTACACGATTAAAAGAATTCTTAGATAACTCCGTTCAGCTTAGTAAGGATGTGAAAAAAAATGAAAAAAACAATTAGAATTTTGAGCCTTTTGCTTTCCCTATGCTTAATATTTGGCGGGTGTGCTTCTGAGGTAAAAGAAGAAACAACTAAAACGCCTCAGGAAAGTAAGAAAAAGGCAACTGATATTCCAAAAGATTTTAAATTAAGAGACAAAGAAGACCTCTATAATATGTTTGATCCGACTGAGGTTGTTACCATGTATCTCACGGTTTCAAGAGGAAACGAAGGAGAAAACACCGACCACAGCTGGAGCGAAATCAACACATATTCTGTGTATGACTATGAGGATATGGGAGTTGACAGATACAAGGTTGAAGGTCTTTTGCAGGTGGGCGATGAAAACGGACCTAAGTCCGGTCAGGTTGGCTACAATCAGGTTTCTCCAAATTGCACAGTTCAGATAAGAGGACAGAGTTCAAGCCGGAATCCTCAAAAGAACTACAAAATCAGACTTAAAGACAACAAGGGACTTTGGAGAGGTCAGCAGACAATTGCTCTCAACAAGCACCAAAGCGACGGGCTAAGATTTCGAAACAAGCTCTCCTACGACCTTATTGCAGGAATAGACCAGCTTATGGGCTTAAGGACAAGCTTTGTGCATCTTTATGTTAAGGACACAACAAGCGGGAAAACAGGCTTTGAGGACTACGGATTATACACACAGGTTGAACAGCTAAATAAAACTGCCCTGAAGGCTCACGGGCTCGACAAAAACGGACACCTTTACAAAGTTAATTTATTTGAATTCTACAGATATGAAGACATTATAAAGAAAAAAGAAGATCCAACCTACAACCAGGAGGCCTTTGAGGAAAGAATAGAAATAAAGGGAAGCGACGACCATACAAAGCTTATTAAAATGCTCGAGGAACTAAATGACTACTCAATTCCTGCAGATGAAATTATTGAAAAGCATTTTGACATAGAAAACATAAGCTACTGGATGGCATATCATATGCTGATGGGAAATATTGATACCCAGAGCAGAAATTTCTATATCTACAGTCCGCTCCATAGTGACAAATGGTATATTCTCACCTGGGATAACGACGGTTCGTTAATGCATAAGGAACACGAAATCATAAATCGAAATGAC
>JAFSBJ010000247.1 GCA_017437345.1 Clostridia bacterium
CATTTGCAATGTCGTTTGGATTAATTCTAGCATAGTTCATTACAGATGAAGTACCCTTTCTTTGATTTCCTGGGTTCTGCCCTGATTCCAGAACTGACTGCCGATATAACCGCAGGTGCGTCGGGCAACATTCATAGTTGCCTGGTCGGTGTTGCCGCAGTTGGGGCATTTCCAGATGAGCTTACCGTCGGCATCGTCTTCAACAACAATTTCCCCGTCAAAGCCGCATTTCTGACAGTAGTCACTTTTGGTATTTAACTCAGCATACATAATATTATCATAGATAAAGCGGATAACAGAAAGCACAGCTTCGATATTATTCTGCATATTGGGAACCTCAACATAGCTTATGGCTCCGCCGGGAGATAATGCCTGGAATTTTGATTCCAGAGAAAGCTTTGAAAAAGCATCTATTTCTTCTGTTACATGAACATGATAGGAATTGGTAATATAGTTTTTATCGGTAACACCTTTGATTTTGCCGAATCTCTGCTGGAGACATTTTGCAAATTTATAGGTGGTTGACTCAAGGGGAGTGCCATAGAGACTATAATGAATGTTTTCTTCTTCTCTCCACTTTAAGCAGGCGTCATTTAATTTCTGCATAAGCTTAAGGCCAAATTCTTCACCCTCGGGTTCTGTGAGTTTTTTTCCTGTGAGCTGATAAACAGTTTCCCAAAGACCAGCATAACCAAGGGATATGGTGGAATATCCGCCATGGAGAAGCTTATCTATTGTTTCACCTTTTTCAAGTCTTGCAAGAGCGCCATACTGCCAGAGAATGGGGGCAGCATCGGAATAGGTTCCCTCCAGGCGTTCGTGGCGGCATTTAAGAGCTTTATGGCAAAGCTCAAGTCTTTCATCTAAAAGCTTCCAGAATTTTTCTATATCCTTGCCTTCTGTGGTGGCTGAGCAAGCAACATCAACAAGGTTTATGGTTACAACACCCTGATTGAATCTGCCATAGTATTTTGGTTTGCCATTTTCATCCACATAGGGAGTTAAAAAGCTTCTGCAGCCCATGCAGGTGTAGCAATTGCCATTTCCATTTGAATCCACCTTTAATTTCAGCATCATTTTTTCTGAGATATAATCAGGAACAAGACGCTTCGCTGTGCATTTTGCAGCAAGCTCTGTGAGATAATAATAGGGTGAATCGGGATGGATATTCTGCTCTTCCAAAACATAGATAAGCTTTGGAAATGCAGGAGTGATATATACTCCGGCTTCATTTTTAACACCCTGATATCTCTGAAGGAGAGTTTCTTCAATAATTATGGCAAGGTCCTTTTTCTCCTGCTCATTTTTGGCTTCACCAAGATACATAAATACAGTTATAAAAGGTGCCTGACCATTGGTGGTCATAAGGGTTACAACCTGATACTGAACGGTCTGGACTCCGCGGTTGATTTCCTGGCGCAGTCGCTTTTCAACTATCTCAGAAACAATCTTTTCATCGGTGTTTCCGCCTGAGGTTTCTATCATTTCAAGAACTTCCTGACGGATTTTCTCTCTTGAAATCTGAACAAAGGGAGCAAGGTGAGCAAGAGAGATGCTCTGTCCGCCATATTGGCTGCTTGCAACCTGAGCTATTATCTGAGTTGCAATGTTGCAGGCTGTGGAGAAGCTATGGGGTTTTTCTATCATGGTGCCGCTGATGACTGTGCCATTCTGGAGCATATCCTCAAGGTTGACAAGGTCGCAGTTGTGCATATGCTGAGCATAATAGTCGGCATCGTGGAAATGAATAATCCCCTTTTCATGAGCTTCAACAACATCGGGCGGAAGAAGGATTCTTTTTGCCAGGTCCTTTGAAACCTCGCCTGCCATATAGTCACGCTGAACGCTGTTGACTGTTGGGTTTTTATTGGAGTTTTCCTGCTTTACCTCCTCGTTGTTACATTCGATAAGACTTAAGATTTGATTATCGGTTGTATTGGCAATACGGGCAAGATTTCGGGTAAAACGATAACGGATATATCTTTTGGCGGTTTCCGGAGCACCCTGCAAAATAATATGGGTTTCAACAAGCTCCTGAATTTCTTCTACCGAAAGACTGCGGTTTGCCTCAACGCAATAATCCTCAATAACATTTACTATGTATTCAATTTGTCTTTTGGAAAGTTCGGGTTTTTTCTCTGTGGCTTCGTTTGCTTTTTCGATAGCACGCATTATTTTTTCGCGGTCAAAAACCTCTTCAACTCCGCTTCTTTTAACGATTTTCATAACACTTTCTCCCCTGATTTATCTGAATTTATACTATACGAAAAATACACAAGATGTTGTGTGCTTTTCTATTATATAACACAATATCTTCTGTGTCAACAACTATTTTTTATTCTTTCGTTTATTGCCCGAAAGCCTTGTGACAGCAAAGCTTTAAAGACAAAAAGGATGCAAAAAACATTCATTTTTTTGCATCCTTTTTTTAAAAAACAATATTAAATTTTGATTACAGACAATCACTCAAAAATGAGTTCTTTCATTGTGGCAACATAAATATCGGCATTTTCTTTTATTATGTCTTCAAATTTTTCGGCACATTCATCATAAACAGCCGCAACCTTAATACCACCGCTCTTAGCTGTCAGGACAGCGTGGTGAGCATCTTCAAAAACCACAGTCTCTTCAGGCGTAAGCCCCATTTTATTTGCGGCAAGATAATAGATGTCGGGCTTATCCTTATACATCTGTAGGTCGGGACATGACAAATAAAACTCAAAATATTCATCTATTCCCGTCTGCTTTAAAACTGCTTCTATAAATCTTCCGGCAGTTGCAGAAGCTATACACAGCTTCTTTCCCTTTTTTGCGGCATACTGAAGAAATTCCTTAACGCCGGGTTTGAGCTTTGCATC
>JAFSBJ010000022.1 GCA_017437345.1 Clostridia bacterium
AAAAATATTATTAAATTTGAAATTACAAAGGAGAAATAATATTATGTCAAATCAAAATGTGTGTGAAAAGATTCTGTTTTCCAACGAACAGATTACAAAAGAATTAAAGCGTCTTGGAAATGAAATCACAAAATACTATGAAGGGAAAGAAGTTGTTTTTGTTTCGGTTCTTACCGGTGCATTTATGTTTGTTGCAGATCTTGTGAGAAATGTGGACCTGACAAGCTACATAGACTTTATGCAGGTATCTACATATGAAAACTCGACAGAAACATCAGGAAAATTTGTTGTTAAAAAAGATTTAACCAGTGATATAACAGGAAAAGATGTTATTATAGTTGAAGATATTCTTGACACAGGCTTTACCCTTGGTAATCTTGTGGAATATATTAAATCTAAAAATCCGGCATCTGTTAAAATTGCAGCTTTCATAGATAAACCTGCAAGAAGAAAATTTGATATTTCTGCAGATTATGTTGGATTTACTATGGAAGATGACTACTTTATCGTGGGTTATGGTCTTGATTTTGCCCAGAAATACAGAAATCTTCCTTATGTTGGCGTACTTAGTGAACATTTATACAAATAAAAGGAGACAGAATATTGAATAAGTTTATTAAAAATTATGGATTCTGGATAGTGCTTATTATTGTGCTTTTTGCTGCTTACTATTTTATGAGTTCGGCAGTTGAAACCAAAGATATTGCCTTTTCTGACTTAATATCGGAAATACAGAATTCAAATGTTAAAACAATTGAATATGACAACAATATTTTAACTGTTGTTATGAAGGATACAAATGAATTTAAAAAATGCTATATTCCAAGCCTTACTATGCTTTATGAACACGCCGGTGACAACATTAAAGAACAGGTTAATAATAAAGAATTAAGCATAGTGACACCAGAGCCTGAAACCTTTCCATGGTGGATTTCTATGCTTCCAACTCTTATTATAGTTATTGTTATGATCAGCTTCACTCTGATGCTCTTCAAACAGTCTGGTGGTTCCGGACGAAACTCAATGAACTTTGGAAAAAGTAAAGCTAAAATTCATGAAAATGGCAAAACCAATGTGACATTCGATGATGTTGCCGGTGCTGATGCCGAAAAAGAAGAATTGGTTGAAATTGTTGAATTTTTAAAATCACCCCAGAAATTTCGTGCTCTTGGTGCTAAAATCCCAAGAGGTGTACTTCTTGTTGGCCCTCCGGGAACAGGTAAAACACTTTTAGCAAAAGCTGTTGCAGGAGAAGCTAAGGTTCCTTTCTTTTCAATCAGCGGTTCTGATTTTGTTGAGATGTTTGTGGGTGTTGGTGCTTCAAGAGTCCGCGACCTTTTTGAACAGGCAAAAAAATCTGCACCAAGCATTGTTTTTATAGATGAAATCGATGCAGTCGGCAGACAAAGAGGTGCAGGTCTTGGCGGAGGTCATGACGAACGAGAACAAACTCTCAATCAGCTTCTTGTTGAAATGGATGGGTTTGAAATGAATCAGGGAGTTATTGTTATTGCGGCGACAAACAGACCTGATATTCTTGATAACGCCCTTTTAAGACCAGGAAGATTTGACAGGCAGGTTGTTGTTGATGTACCGGATATGAAAGGCAGAGAAGCCATTTTGAGGGTTCATGCAAAGAACAAGGTTTTAGACCCTTCTGTTGATCTTAGTGTTGTTGCAAAGGCAACTGCTGGTTTTACAGGAGCAGATCTTGCAAATCTTTTAAATGAAGCTGCCATTCTTGCAGCCAGATATAACCTCCGTACAATCGGTATGGAAGAAATTGAAAACGCAATGATAAAAGTTGTTGTTGGAACCGAGAAGAAAACAAGAATAATGACCGATAAGGAAAAGAAATTAACTGCATTTCATGAAGCAGGTCACGCTGTTATTTCGAAGCTTCTACCATCACAGGATCCTGTTCATCAGATATCCATCATTCCACGCGGCAGAGCCGGAGGATATACAATGAACTTACCTTCGGAAGATAAGTCATACACAACCAAAGGTGAAATTCTTGATAGCATTGCTGTTCTTCTTGGAGGAAGAGCTGCCGAAAAGATTACTCTTGATGATATAAGCACAGGTGCTTCAAATGATATCGAAAGAGCATCAAAGGCTGCCAGACAAATGGTTACTAAATATGGAATGAGTGATAATCTCGGTCCTGTGTGTTACGGTTCACAAAACGACGAGGTATTTATAGGTCGTGATTTTGTTCAATCCAAGAACTTAAGCGAAAGCGTTTCTGCGAAAATAGATAATGAGGTTACAGAAATTATTGAGTATCAATATAACAGATGCATTAAACTTTTAAATGATAACATCGACAAACTTAATAATGTGGCAAATGCTCTTATTGAACGGGAAAAGCTTTCTCGTGAAGAGTTTGAGGCTGTTTTCAATGGCGAAACTCTATCTGATGAAAAAATAACAGAAGATAATGCTCTTTCCCAAAATGATGACATCTCAGATAATTAAATTATCACTAAAAAACAGTTGAAAAACAACAAATTTCAATGAAATTTGTTGTTTTTATCTTGAGCATAATTAAGTTATAGAATGTTTTATTATTTAATATTTACAGGAGATATTATGAAACACAAAAGTATTGCAAAAGATTTTACACAAGGAAATATATTTACGCAGCTTCTATGGTTTACCCTACCCTTTATGGCAGGCAATGCACTGCAGGTGTTGTATTCTACTGTGGATATGGTTATAGTTGGAAAATATGTTGGAACTGCTGGGCTTTCGGCTGTGTCACAAAGTAGCATGATTGTTAATTTTGTTACGATGGTTTGCCTGGGGTTTTCAAATGCCGGACAGGTTCTTATTTCTCAGGCTCTTGGTGCAGAGAAGAAAAAGGAAGTCGGTGAAATAATAGGAACTCTGTTTAGTGTAATTTTACTCATTGGAATAAGTTTATCATTTGTAATTCTTATTTTTCAGAATGGTATTTTAGATTTAATGAATATTCCAACCGAATCATATGTAATGTCAAAAGAGTATCTTGTTATTTGTTCATCCGGTTTGTTTTTTACTGCAGGATATAACATGGTTTCAGCTGTGCTTCGTGGACTGGGAGATTCAAAGAGACCGTTTTTATTTATTGGAATTGCAACAGTTGTTAATCTGGTTCTTGATATTGTATTTACCGGATATATGGGATTTGGAGTAGCCGGAGCAGCGTATGCAACGATTATCGGGCAAGCTGTTTCATTTCTATTCTCTCTATACTATCTGTATCACAACAGACACTTATTGTATTTTGAATTTAAAAAGGAAAATTTCGTTATAAGGAAAAAATATTGCAAAACAATTTTCTCGCTGGGAACACCTATGGCAATTCAGTCAGGATGTATAAATCTTTCTATGTTATATGTTAATTCTCTTGTTAACAGCGTCAGTGTTGTGGCATCAGCATCATTCGGAGTTGGTGTTAGAATTGACGATATATTCAACAAAATTTCCCAAGGTCTGCAATACGCAGCAATGCCGATAATAAGTCAGAATATTGGTGCTAAAAATAAAAAAAGAGCTGTAAAAACAGTTTATTGCACTCTTTTATATTCCAGTGCATTTACAGTTATGATCATTGTGGTGTACTTATTGTATGGCGAGGAATTATTCAGGATGTTTTCTGATGATGTTCTTGTTCACAATATGTCATCAGTTTTTATTAGTGCAATATTGTGGATGTTCCCTGCTCTCGCTATTATGAGAGGCACAAACGCATTTATTCAAGGCATAGGAAATGCAAAACTAGGAATGATATTATCAATACTGGATGGAGTTGTTTTGAGAATTGGCCTTAGTTGGTTTTTTGGAATTATGCTTAACTGGGGATTCTATGGCTTTGTTTTAGGTTATGGTCTTGCAGCATATGGTTGTGCAATACCGGGATTAATATACTTTTTATCAGGGAAATGGAAAAAGAGGAAATCGCTTGCAGATGAGATTTAATAAAAAAGGAAGCTTGTAACGAGAAAAAATTTTAACGACAGGATATGAAAAATATAAAGCCACTCAAAATGCTTAACCATGCATTTTGAGTGGCTTTGTTATATGTTTGCTCTGCAAATCAGCTTCCTTTTTTTAATAACATAAATTAAAAATTTTCTTAACATCATCATATGCAAGATCTATGTATGTTGGAATGGTTCTTTGCTTGCCATATGTACACAAATCTGCAAGGCGCTCAGTACAATCCTCAGGAATATTAAATTCGCGTAGCTTAAGAGGCATACCTATCGACTTAAAGAAAGTTTCCATGGCCTCTATTCCTTTTACTGATGCACTAACATCGTCTTTATCTTCGATATCCCACACACGACGGGCAAACTGCGAAAATCTTGAAGGATTGTGCATATAAACATATCTTGCCCATGCAGGAAGAAGAACGGATAGCCCTGCACCATGAGCTATTTCATGGTATTCACCACTCAGAGCGTGTTCAAATTGATGCACAGGAAGAACATGCTGTCTTCCGCTGCCGGTTAAATCATTGTGAGAAAGACTTGATGCCCACATAATTGTTGCTCTTGCTTCATAGTCATGTGGCATATCAATAGCAACTTTACCTGCATTAATCACAGCTTTAAGAACACTTTCACAAATACGGTCTGTGAGGTCAGTTGGCGGACAAACAGAAAAATATCTTTCCATTGTATGTGACATAATATCAACAATGCCGCAAGCTGTCTGATATTTACTTACGGAGTATGTAAGTTCTGGATTACATATTGCAAATTTACATCTATTGAATTCGCTATTATATCCTCTTTTAATGTTAAGCTCCTCATTTGATATAACCGCAGAAGAACTCATTTCGCTTCCGGCGGCAGAAATTGTTAATATACATCCAACAGGTAGTCCGTCTTCGGGGGTTGCTTTTCTGCTTGGAAAATCCCAAACATCGCCATTATATTTTGCACCGGTTGCTGTGTATTTTGATGAATCTATTGCACTTCCGCCACCAACAGCAAGAATCATCTCAACATTTTCTTTTTTTGCAACTTCAATAGCTTTTCTCACAAAAGATAACTTTGGATTAGGTTCTACCCCACCCATTTCAACTACTTCGATATTATATTCATTAAGTGATTTCATAACTTCGTCGTAAAGACCGCTTTTTATAATGCTGCCTTTACCATATTGCATCATTATCTTTTTGTAACCATAGCTTTTTATTATTTCTCCAACTTTTTTGTGAGAATCCTTGCCAAAAATAACCTTTGTTGGTGTGTAATATGTGAAATCCAGCATATTAAAATTCCTCCGTTTTTATAGTATTATTTAATTACTTAACAAAATGTTTTTATCATGACTTAAACTTATTTTTAAAAGCTCTCAAAAAATCTGCATTTTCAGCGCTGATATTATATGATTCAAGCATCTGTCGTATATTATACTCTATATCTTCGCACTCTTTCTGCAGAATACGAACTGGCATACGAAGAGCGCCTGTTCCGAAAATTATAAGCTGTTCAAGACCATCAGATGTAGCAACAGTAACCTTATAGTTTTTAATTAAATCTTTTGTTGCCATTTCAATATATGAATCAGCTGTCTGAGCTTCTTTTGTGTAGACAATAGTTATGCCATCTATTTTTTCTGTTTCTCCCCTATTGCCCCTGACTTTATATGCATCAAAGACAAGAATAATTTCATATTTTTTAAAGAGTTTATATGTGCTGATTTTTTCAATAAGTTTGTTTCTTGCAGCTTCGAGGTTGTCTCTTGCTATTTC
>JAFSBJ010000248.1 GCA_017437345.1 Clostridia bacterium
AGTGAACTTAAATGGGAAACTACTATCAGAAAGAAATTGAAACCATGTCTTATGAGCAGATAAAAGCTCATCAGAATAGTCTCATAGGTAAACAGATTAAGTATGTTTATGAAAATGTTCCATACTATAAAAAGCTTATGGACGAAAAAGGTGTTAAACCCGAAGATGTAAAATCAACAGATGACCTTTATAAGCTTCCATTTTTAACCAAGGCAGATTTAAGAGAAGCCTATCCATATGGACTCCTGGCAAAACCTTTATCCGACTGCGTTCGTATTCATTCCACAAGCGGAACAACAGGCAAAAGAGTTATTGCTTTCTATACACAGCACGATATAGACATCTGGGAAGATTGCTGCGCAAGAGCAATTATGGCAGCCGGCGGCACAAAAGAAGATGTTGTTCAGGTATGCTATGGCTATGGACTTTTCACTGGCGGCTCAGGTATCCACGGTGGCTCCCATAAGGTTGGTTCGCTTACTCTCCCTATGTCATCCGGCAACACAGAGCGTCAGATTCAATTTATGATGGATTTGAATTCCACCATCCTTTGCTGCACACCTTCCTACGCAGCCTACATAGGTGAAAGCCTTAAAGAACAGGGCTATACAGCCGACGATATTCCCTTAAAAGCCGGAATATTCGGTGCAGAGCCATGGACAGAAGAAATGCGTCAGGATATTGAAAAAACTCTTGGAATAAAAGCATATGACATCTACGGTTTAACAGAAATGTGCGGACCCGGTGTTGCGTTTGAGTGTAGCGCTCAGAGCGGTATGCATATAAACGAAGACCATTTTATTGCTGAAATAATCGACCCCGACACAGGTGAAGTTCTTCCCGAAGGTTCAAAGGGCGAATTGGTATTTACCTGCCTTGATAAAGAAGCTTTCCCGCTTATCCGCTATCGCACAAGAGATATTTGTGTTTTATCGAGAGAAAAATGTTCTTGCGGCAGAACTCATGTGAAAATGCTCAAACCTTCGGGCAGAAGCGATGATATGCTTATCATCCGTGGAGTTAATGTGTTCCCCTCACAAATCGAAACCGTTCTTCTCGAACAGGGCTACACACCAAACTACCGCATCGAAGTTGAACGTGAAAATAATTCAGATACTCTTGATGTTTATGTTGAGCTTTCATCCGAACAGTTCTCCGACACAGTAAGAGAAATTGCCGCAAAAGAAAAAGCACTCGCAGCTGCAATGAAAACTACTCTTGGCATTAATCCCAAAATGCACCTTGTTCCTCCAAAGAGCATTGCAAGAAGTGAAGGTAAGGCTGTGAGAGTTGTAGATAAAAGAAAACTCCACTAAAATCTGAAAGGAGAATTATAATGAGTGTAAAACAGATTTCTGTATTTATTGAAAATAAAAAAGGAGCCCTTGCTGAGGTAACAGGCTTTATCGCATCCCATGGAATAAATCTCTATGCTCTTTCAATTGCTGATACCCAGGATTTTGGTATTCTCCGTCTTATAACCGACAATCCCGACAATGCAAGAGAAATGCTTAAAAATGAAGGGTACACAGTAACCGCAACCTCCGTTCTTGCTGTTGAAATAGACGACACCCCCGGAAGCATGGCTGCAATACTTGATGTATTAAATAAAGCAGATGTTGTTGTTGAATATACCTATGCTTTTATTGGAAAAGCTTCAAATAAAGCATATATGATATTCAGAGTAGATAATAAAGAAAAAGCAAATAAAGCTTTAGAAGATGCAAAAATTTCCACAATAGACCAGAAAGACTTATTTGTTAGATAAACTTATATTAAGTATTTTTTAATTCAAAAACTGCAAAACCTTTTTCGGGCTTTGCAGTTTTTTTCTGAGTTTATTTTCATTTGAATTGATAATACTATTAATAAATCGGGGTGTTTGTTTGAAAAGAATTTCTTTAAAGCTGTTGGTTTGTATAATTTGTATTGTGTCATATAGCTTTTTTTGTTCATATGATAATGTGAAAATAAAATATAGAGATAACGAAAAAATATATCCGGGGAGTGAAAAAGTCATTTTATCCAATATGAGCGATCCTTTGTTTTCAGATGGTGAATATGCCTATAATTCCGAGCTTGCAAAAGAATCCCTGAAGCTCTCCGTTTGTGCATTTTCTGCCAATGTATCAGAGCATACCTGGGGCGAAAATTCTCCTGTTGGCAGAGAAGATAATGTAAAAGAATATTTAATGAGAAGGGGCTTTGGCGATATAGAGTTTTATAACTATACCACCTCCCTCAATGATTCTTCCTCCAAGGTGGCATTTGCTCTTGCCTATAAACCCTATGACCTCAAAACCAACATAGTCGCCATCGTCATAAGAGGGGGTAACTATGGCCTTGAATGGGCAGATAATTTTAATCTTGGCGATTCTCTTTATCCTTATCATCGCGGATTCCATAGTGCAAGCCTTGATGTGAAGAA
>JAFSBJ010000249.1 GCA_017437345.1 Clostridia bacterium
CCACAACATCTTTTTTACACAAATTGGAATAATCTATTTTTTGAAAATTATAGTCTACTTCTTCCTCGCTTTGAAATTTAGCCTGTTCTAGGTTAGATTTAATTTGACGACGGAAACTCAGTTGAGGTTGTTCCTTATTATCGCGAGACAGAAGGGGACGATGCCCCTCCAACACAGAAAGCCGAGGAAGAAACTTCTGAGGAAGAGACCTCCGAGGAAACTTCAAACAGCGATGTCGAAGTAATTAATATTGACTAATAAATATAAAAGGAGCTTTGAGAAATGGAAAGTAAGTACAAAAGAGTAATGCTTAAAATCAGCGGCGAAGCTATGTCAGGGGGAAAGGGATTCGGTCTTGACACCCCGACAATTGATGAGATTGCCAAGAAAATCAAGGAAGCTGTTGATATGGGGGTTGAGGTTTCAATCGTCGTTGGCGGTGGAAACTTCTGGAGAGGACGCTCAGGCGGAAATATGGACAGAACAAGAGCTGACCATATGGGAATGCTTGCAACGGTTATTAACTCTCTTGCACTTCTTGACGCAATTGAACAGCAGGGAGTTCCTGCCCGTGTTCAGACTGCAATCGAAATGAGACAGATTGCAGAACCGTATATCCGCAACCGCGCCGTTCGTCATTTGGAAAAGGGAAGAGTTGTTATCTTCGCCTGCGGAAGCGGCAACCCATTCTTCTCAACTGATACTGCGGCGGCTCTTCGTGCAGCCGAAATAGGCGCAGAAATTATTCTTTTGGCAAAAGCTGTTGACGGGGTTTATGACAGCGACCCGCATTTAAACCCTGACGCTAAAAAACTCGATTCGCTCCGTTACATAGATGTTTTAAACAAAGGTCTTGGGGTTATGGACTCAACTGCAACCTCTCTTTGTATGGACAACAATATCCCGATTTTGGTGTTCGGCTTAAACGACCCTGACAATATTATCAAAGGTCTTAAAGGCGAAAAAATCGGCACAATAGTTTACTAATATAATTTCAGAAAGGAAAGATTACTATGAAAAATGCAGAAACAAAAATGGATAAAGCTATCGTTGCCCTTAACAATGATTTTGCGGCAATTCGTGCAGGACGCGCTAACCCTGCTATCTTAGATAAGGTTACAGTTGAATATTACGGAGCAGCAACTCCAATTGCTCAGGTTGGAACAATCTCTGTTCCAGAGCCTCGAACAATTGTTATTCAGCCATGGGACGGCTCTATTTTAGGCGAAGTTGAAAAGGCTATCTTAAAGTCTGACATCGGTATAACACCAAACAACGACGGAAGATGCATCCGCCTTAACTTCCCTCCTCTTACAGAAGAGAGAAGAAAGGAACTTGCAAAATCTATCTCTAAGCGTGGCGAAGAGGCGAAAGTTACCGTAAGAGGTATTCGCCGTGACGCAATCGAAGGCTTTAAAAAGCAGAAGAAAGACGGAGAAATCACAGAGGATGATTTAAAAGGTCTTGAAAACGATATCCAGAAGCTTACTGACAAGTTCGTTAAGGAAATCGACACAATTGTGGCTAACAAAGAAAAGGAAATTATGGAAGTTTAAGGCTTCTGGGATTCATTTCCCATGGGCTTTGACGGAGGCTCGCTATGCTTTTTAAAAAGAAAAAAGAGGAAGTCCGCTCAATTGACCCAAGTAATCTCCCCCGTCATATCGGGGTTATTATGGACGGCAACGGAAGATGGGCAAAGAATCGGCATCTCCCCAGAAGTGCTGGGCACAAAGCAGGGGCAGACACCTTTGAAAAAATCGTTAAATATTGTGACAAAATTGGCATAAAGGCAATTACTGCCTATGCCTTCTCCACGGAAAACTGGAACAGGCCTAAGGCAGAGGTTGATAACCTTATGGAGCTTTTATATAACTATCTTCAAATGGCAGAGGAAAAGTTTGCAGGAACGAATATTATCCTCCGCGTTATCGGGGACAGAAGTGCTCTTTCCGAGAAAATCAACAAGGCAATTGACCACGCCATAGAAATAACCAACGGTAATACAGGGATTATTCTTAATATGGCTTTAAACTACGGCGGTCAGGACGAAATTGTCCGTGCCGCAAGAATTGCCGCCGAGGCTGTCAAGAACGGGGAAATGACACCTGAGGAAATCACAAAAGAATTCCTTGATAAAAATATGTATACGGGGGATAATCCTCCTGTTGACCTTATTATCCGCCCAAGCGGAGAATTAAGACTTTCAAACTTTTTGCTCTGGCAATCGGCATACGCAGAGCTTTGGTATAGCGATATAAACTGGCCTGACTTTTCCGAAAAGGATATGGAAAGGGCAATTATCGACTATCAGAAGCGTAACCGCCGATTCGGCAAGGTTTAAAGAAAGGAAGTTTACCTATGAAAACAAGAATTATATCAGCCTTTACCTACGCACCTTTGCTTATTCTGGCTTTGCTTCAACCTTTCACTTGGGTTTGGGGAATTATAGTTTTGGCAGTTTCCATTATGGGACTTTATGAATTCTATAAAGCAACCGACCTTTTAAAGAGCAAACCCCTTTGCATTATGGGTTATATTTCAGCGGTTTATTTCACATTGGGGCACTTCTTCGTTTACCCTTTGGGGCTCCCCTTTGTTCTCTGGTTTGCAGGAATTTTATTTATCCTTATGCTTATCTTCAACCAGAAGATAACCGCGAATATGATAGGCTTAACTCTTCTCAGCTCTGCCTATATCCCTTACCTTTTATCCTACATAATTGGCATTCGTCAGATGAATGGCGGAGAGTTTTATATCTGGCTTATCGTAATCTGTGCATTCTTAACCGATACCTGCGCATACTTTACGGGGGTTGCAATCGGAAAGCATAAGCTTTGCCCGAACCTCAGCCCTAAAAAGACAATTGAAGGGGCAATCGGCGGAACTGTGGGTTGCGGTCTTTTCTGTATGTTATTCGGTCTTATTGTAAATAAGTTCTTTAATCAGGATGTAAACTTTTTAAGCCTCTTTATCTTAGGACTTATCGGCTCTGTTTCGGCTCAGCTTGGGGACCTTACGGCATCAGCTATCAAGAGACAGTACGGCATCAAGGACTACGGTAACTTAATCCCGGGCCACGGTGGAATTTTAGACCGTATTGACAGTATCATTTTTGTTGCACCTGTGGTATATACTTATATTACATACTTTGGTATATAACAATTAAAGACAAATTCAGGGGGCGGCAAGTTGCCTGCCCCTTTTAATTTAAAGAGGTAAAGATATGAACATTTCAATCTTAGGCTCAACGGGTTCAATCGGAACTCAGGCCCTCAAAGTTGCAGACGACCTTAAAGGAATTAAAGAAATAAATATTAAAGCAATAAGCGGAAATAAGAATGTCCGTCTACTCGAAGAGCAGGCAAGAAAATACTGCCCGGAGATTGTTGCGGTCTTTTCAGAAGAGGGAGCAAAGGACCTTAAAGTCCGCCTCTC
>JAFSBJ010000250.1 GCA_017437345.1 Clostridia bacterium
AATGATAGTTGTAATGGATGATGGAAGTGTTAAAAATCGTACCATCCGAACAAAATCAGAATTTGATGGCGGTGTTCTGGATAAGCTTTCCAACTACCTTAACTACCGCTTTTCAAATATAAATTCGTCAATGCTCACCCCTGATGTTCTTGAAAATGAAAAACAGCTTGTTCCTGTTGAATCGGGTATGTTAGATTCAATATTTGAATTTCTTTCCGATATTGCAAACGCCGATAATTCCGGTGATTTGCTTCTCACCGGAACAACCAACATTTTCAATCATCCTGAATTCAGCAGCATCGACAGAACAAGAGAGTTTCTTGAATTTGTAAAAAAAGATAACATTGGCAAGCTCAAGGAACTCATCAGTGCAACAGGCGACAGCACCTCTGTTATAATAGGTAATGAAAACCCTGTTTTAAAAGACAAAGACATAAGCCTTGTTGTTTCCAACTATTCCCTCGGTGGCGGAGTAAAAGGTAAGCTTGCCATAATCGGCCCCACACGAATGGATTATGCAAAGGTTATCTCAACTCTTGATTATTTAACAGCCTGCATAAATGAGGCAATGAGTAAGGAAGGTGAATAAAGTGATAAAGAATCCGGAAAATCAGAATGAAGAAATTGTAAATGATGCAGAAGAAACAAAAAAGAAACCTGCAAAGAAAAAAGAATCAAAGGCTTCAAAGGAAATACAGGAATTAAAAGAGCTTCTTGCCGGCAAAATAGATGAACTTGCAGAACTCAACGATAAGTATCTCCGTCTTTTGGCAGAATATGACAATTATAAAAAACGAACTGCAAAAGAAAAAGAAGCACTAAAATCAGATTCTGTTGGAGAAGCGGTAACTGCTCTTCTTCCTATAATCGACAATTTTGAAAGGGCAATCGCAGCTTTCACAGATGCTAATAAGGAAACAGAGTTTTATAAGGGAATTGAAATGATATACACCCAGACCAAAGAAAGCTTTATAAAGCTTGGAGTTGAAGAAATAAAAGCACTGGGTGAAGAATTTAATCCCGAGCTTCATAATGCGGTTATGCATATCGACGATGAAACCGTTGCAGATAATACCGTTGTTGAAGAATTTCAAAAAGGCTACACCTATAATGGAAAAGTAATCCGCTATAGTATGGTTAAAGTTGCAAACTAATATTTAATTTTATTGGAGGAATAAAAAATGGCAAAAATAATTGGTATTGACCTTGGTACAACAAACTCTTGTGTATCGGTTATGGAAGGCGGCGAACCTGTTGTTATCGCAAATGCAGAAGGTGCAAGAACTACTCCTTCAGTTGTTGCTTTCACAAAAACCGGCGAAAGACTCATCGGTCAGGTTGCAAAAAGACAGGCTATCACCAACCCCGACAAAACAATCATTTCCATAAAAAGAGAAATGGGAAGCGACTACAAGGTAAAAATTGACGACAAAAACTACACCCCTCAGGAAATCTCCGCTATGGTTCTTTCCAAGCTTAAAGCAGATGCAGAAAGCTATCTTGGCGAAACAGTTTCTCAGGCAGTTATAACTGTTCCTGCATATTTTAACGATTCTCAGCGTCAGGCAACAAAAGACGCCGGCAAAATTGCAGGTCTTGAAGTTTTAAGAATTATAAACGAACCCACAGCCGCTGCTCTTGCATATGGTATGGATAAAGACGGTGAGCAGAAAATCATGGTATATGACTTAGGCGGTGGAACATTTGATGTATCCATTCTTGAAATAGGCGATGGACTTTTTGAAGTTTTGGCCACAGGCGGTAACACACGCCTTGGCGGTGACGATTTCGACGAAAAGATTATGAACTACCTTATCGAAGAATTCAAAAAAGAAAATGGCATCGATTTAAGTGCAGATAAAATTGCTATGCAGCGTCTTAAAGAAGCCGCCGAAAAAGCAAAGATTGAGCTCTCCGGTGTAACAACATCAAATATCAACCTTCCATTTATCACAGCAGATGCCACAGGCCCCAAGCATCTTGATGTAACCCTGTCAAGAAGCAAATTCGACGAACTCACAGCTGACCTTGTTGAAAAAACAATGGAACCCACAAGAAAAGCTCTCCAGGATGCAGGTCTTTCTGCTTCTGATATCAACAAAGTTCTTCTCGTTGGTGGTTCTTCAAGAATTCCCGCTGTTCAGGAAGCTGTTAAAAACTTTATTGGCAAAGAACCTCACAAAGGCATCAACCCCGATGAATGTGTTGCAATGGGTGCCGCAATTCAGGGTGGCGTTCTTGCAGGTGATGTAAAGGATATAGTTCTTTTAGATGTTACTCCGCTTTCACTCGGTATTGAAACTCTTGGCGGTGTTTGCACAAAGCTTATTGAAAGAAACACAACCATCCCCGCTAAGAAAACACAGGTGTTCTCAACAGCAGCCGATAACCAGACATCTGTTGAAATTCATGTTCTGCAGGGCGAAAGAGAAATGGCAGCATACAATAAATCCCTTGGAAGATTCAGCCTCACAGGCATCGCTCCTGCTCCAAGAGGTATTCCTCAGATTGAAGTTAGATTTGATATAGAT
>JAFSBJ010000251.1 GCA_017437345.1 Clostridia bacterium
TCCTCATTCTATCATAAAATTTGTTATTTCTAAAATTCTGTGAACCTCCAAGCCTTGAAAATAGAGATTTTTCAAGGCGGAAGCTTTTGGTAATACGAGGTATGGCGAAAGCGACAACGAGGAAAAAGCCTTTTTTCAAGGCTTGGAGGCGCGTTCGGATAGTACTCCAATGGCTAGCCACCAAGGATAAAGATTTTTTTATTTTCTGTCATTTTTATCACCTGTTATTTATATATTTTCCCATAAGGAATTTTACACCAAAAGAGATGTTTTATAAAGAATATAACAAAATTATTTTAGCAATTGCACTTTAAGATATTTAGGTGTATAATAAACACATAAAATGAAAAAGGAGATAGAATTATGTCTGAACTTTTAGAAATTATAATGATTGTAAGCTTTGGATTTTCGTGGCCTGCAAATGTGCTTAAATCTTATAAAGCAAGAACAACAAAAGGAAAAAGCCTTATGTTTCTTCTTCTTATTGAATTTGGCTATGTGGCAGGTATTGCATCTAAATTTGTTAAGCCGGATTTTGCCCAGTGGTTTGCAAAAAGCTGGTATGTGCTTATTTTCTACATACTCAATTTTATTATGGTTGGAGCAGACCTTGTGTTGTACTTCAGAAATAAAAAATTAGATAAAAACCAGGAGATGTAAAAATGCCCCGGAGCGCAAAAGGCACAAAATAATTAAAAATAAGTTAGTGCTCAAATAATTTATAATATGTGATAAAAGCAAAGAAATCCGCCCTAAAAGGCGGATTTCCTCTTTTTCTATTATCTTTTCTCTATTATCTATTATCTCAGATGATTCTTACCTTGTATACTCCCTCTATAGCCTCAAGCTCTTCTTTGAGACCTGCAGGAACCTCATCCACATCAATGATGGTATAGGCATTATCTTTTTTACTCTTATTGAGCATATTAACAATATTTATATTGTCATTTGCAAAGATAGCAGAGAAGTTTGTGAGCATATTGGGGATATTTTTATGAGCAATTGTAACTCTGTATTTTGTTTCCATTGCAAGGTCAATGTTTGGGAAGTTAACAGAGTTTTTGATATTACCATATTTCATAAATTCAGAAAGCTCTTTTGCAGCCATAACTGCACAGTTGTCTTCTGATTCGGGAGTTGAAGCACCAAGGTGAGGAATGTTTACAACATTTTCCATATCAAGAGTTTCTTCTGATGGGAAGTCTACCACATAGCTTGCAATGGTGCCATTTTCAATTGCTTTTTTAAGAGCTGCGGTGTCAACAAGCTCTCCTCTTGAGAAATTCAAAAGGCGTGTGCCCTGAGCGATACACTCAAAAAGCTCGTCGTTTACCATGCCGCGTGTGCCATCGTTTAAGGGAAGGTGCATTGAAATATAGTCGCAGTTTGCACAAAGAACCTTTAAATCTGTGCATTTTTTAACACTTGAAGAAATTCCCCATGCAGCTTCAACAGAGATATGTGGGTCATAACCCATAACTTCCATTCCCAAAGCAACTGCAAGGTTTGCAACCTTAGCACCAATAGCACCAAGACCAACAACACCAAGCTTTTTGCCATAGATTTCGGGGCCTGCAAAAGCACTTTTGCCTTTTTCAACTAAAGCGCCGACATTTTCGCCTTCGCCTTTTAAGGTTTTAGCCCAGATAACAGAATCAGTTATTTTTCTTGAAGCAAGCATCAGGCCTGCAATGGTTAATTCTGCAACAGCGTTGGCATTTGCACCGGGAGTATTGAAAACAACTATACCCTTTTCGCTGCATTTGTCGATTGGAATATTATTTACACCGGCGCCCGCTCTTGCCACACACATTAAGCTTTCGGGAAGCTCCATATCGTGCATTTTAAAGCTTCTTAAGATTATGGCATCGGGATTTTTAACCTCATCGGTTACTGTGAATAAATCTTTATCTAAATTATCAAGACCGCATTTTGCAATCTTATTTAAGGTTAATACTTCATACATTGGCTTTTCCTCCATATGCGGAACCGGAATACCGCAATTATTTGTTTTCTGCTTCAAACTTTTTCATAAAGTCAACAAGAGCCTGAACACCCTCAATTGGCATTGCATTATAGATGCTTGCTCTCATTCCGCCAACTGAGCGGTGGCCTTTGAGATTAACAAAGCCTGCAGCTGTTGCTTCTTTGATGAATTTTGCATTAAGTTCATCATCGCCTGTTACAAAAGGAACATTCATAAGTGAACGGTGTTTTGGATTTGCAACAGTTGCGCTGAACATTTTGCTTTCATCAAGAAAAGAATAAAGAATTTCAGCTTTTTTGAGATTTGTTTTATACATTGCATCAATGCCGCCATTTTCCTTGAGCCATTCGCAAACAAGCTTGCAGATATAGATGGCATAGGTAGGTGGAGTGTTAAACATTGAACCGTTTTCGGAGTGTGTTTCATAGTTAAACATTGTGGGGCAAATATCCATTGCATTTCCGATAAGGTCTTCACGGATAATAACAACGGTTAAGCCTGCAGGGCCCATGTTTTTCTGTGCGCCTGCATAAATCATTCCATATTTTGACACATCAACAGGCTCTGAAAGAATGCTTGAGCTCATATCGGCAATAAGGGGAACATCGCCTGTATCGAGGGGACCTTCAAATTTTGTTCCATAGATTGTGTTGTTATGAGTGATGTGAACAAAATCAGCATCGGGGCTAAACATTGATTTGTCTATTTCGGGAATATAGTTGAAGGTTTTGTCATCGGAAGAAGCGATGATTTTGGCTTCACCATATCTTGCAGCTTCTTTCTGAGCTTTTTTAGCCCACATACCTGTTAAGATAAAATCTGCTTTTTTGTTCTTGCCATAAAGATTTAAGGGAATCATGGCAAACTGGCTGGATGCACCGCCCTGAAGGAATAATACCTTATAGTTATCGGGAATGGAGAGAATTTCGCGAAGGAGTGCTTCACAGTCATCGATGATTTTCTGATAGTCGGAAGATCGATGGCTCATCTCCATAACTGACATCCCTGAGGTTCCGTAGCAAACAAGCTCAGCCTGTGCTTTTTCCAAAACGGGAAGGGGAAGTGCAGACGGGCCTGCTGAAAAATTAAATACTCTGTTCATTTAAATCTTCCTTTCAAAAAAATATGATTACTGATAATTATAGAACGAATGGTTGAATTAGTCAATACCCAAAGGAGCTTTGGTTGATAAATTTTGTGGAATTTTTTATAAATTTTTGTGACATTTTTATATCTATGCCTTTTAAACCGGGGTGATTACAATAAAAAATCTCAAATCTGCAGTAGTGGGGAGTGTAATATTTTCCCTGAAAATAAATATAATATAAAAGACTATGTTTTCGGGATGTGATGGTTTGAAATATAAACGCAGAAAATCAAATGTGTCTAAATATATCTGTCTTTCAGACGAAAAGAATCAGAAAAGAAAGCTCAAAAAGTTTATGCACAGCGGCAAGCTAAGGGCTGCCTGCATTTTCTCCCTTGTTGTTTTTTCGCTTTCCCGCTTTTCTTTTATAGATAAAGCCGATGTTAAAACTGTTTTCACCCAGACCTCCGGCGGAAAGCTTAAAAGTGTTACCGGTTTTTTTGACCGGACAGGAAACACCATAGCCAAGTTATGCAAAGCTGTTTTTCAACCGGCAAAGGAAGAAAAAACAAATGCCTTTGCCGAAACAGAAAGCCCGGTTTTATCTGATGCAGCCAAGGGAGAGACGACAGATTCCGCCTTACAGGAAGTCAAACCTGTTTTTTCTCCAACCAATCCCTGCCCGGGAAGAATATCATCGGAATTCGGAGAAAGGGTTCATCCGTTAAATAACTCTGTCAGCTTTCATAACGGGATAGATATTGCAGGGCAGGAAGGCAGCGAAATAAGAGCCTGCTTTGACGGAATAGTTGAAACAAGCGAATATAACGAATTTTCGGGAAACTATATAATAATAGACCACGGTGATGGCTACACTTCGTCATATGCACATATGAAGGAATGTATTGCAAAAAAGGGAGAAGTGGTTAAAAAGGGGCAGCTTATAGGGCTTATGGGAGCAACAGGAAATGCCACAGGCCCCCATCTGCACTTTGAAATCCGCAAGGACGGAACAGCTCTTAATCCTATGGAGCTTATTGTAAATTAAAATCCGGGTGATATTATTAATTTTTCGGTAAAACTCAGTAAGTGGATTTGTGTTTCTGTGTTTTTTTCGTGTCTTTTTTTTAGAACGCAGGAGCTTTTTATAGCATATTTTGCCACACTTTTGCACGAAGGCGCTCATTTTTTAATGTGTGTTTATTTAAAAGAAAGGCCAAGAGAAATATCCTTTGGCATTTTTGGTGCCTGCCTTAAAACAGACTATATTGAAAACAGCTTTAAAAAAATTCTTATATCTGCCGCGGGGCCTGTTTTCAGCTTTAGTCTGTTTTTATATATGTATGCCGCGGGGATTTTATTTGATATAAATATCTATAGCTACCGCTTTTTTGCTGTGTCTAATTTTTCTATCGGACTTATAAACCTCCTGCCTCTTTCTCCCCTCGATGGCGGCGCTGTGGTGAAAGCTCTTATTACAAGGCATCTGGGAATTATGGCAGGAAGCAAAATCTTTTGGGTTTTTTCCTCTGTTTTCTGCTTTGGATTTGCCCTCTGCAATATATATCTTTTTGCATCGGGGATTTTTAACCCCAGCCTTTTTCTTATTCTGGTTTTTTCCTTTTGGGGAATGCGATGTGAAAGACTTTGCAATCTTTCTGAAAAAAGGAGGGTGCTTTCGGGCGATATTTTGCCAAACTGCAGGCTAAAGCTTTTATCCTGCGATTGCGAGAGTGAGCTTTTGTGCCTGGCAGAGCGGATTGGCGGAGATTATACCCTTATTATTGCTTCCTTTTGCAGGGAAAGATTTTTGGGAGAAATAAATCAGTTTGAAATAACAGACGGAATCAGGAAATATGGTGCGCTATGCACCGTGAGAGAATATATTGAAAAAACATATAATAGAGAATAATATTATAAAACACAAAACCGCCCCTTTTGGAGCGGTTTTGCGCGTTTCTCTGTTTTTGCTTGTGTGACAACAATCAAAAGCTATGCATTTTAAAAAGTGCGTTAATGCGCACATCTCTTCCTCAGCCTTCTTCGCTTTGCTCAAATGTGAAATTGAGCAGTAAATTATTGTTTAGCGCTAGGTTCTAATATTATATTGTAGGGGATGGCGTCCTCGACATCCCGTCTAATTTCAGCAATCTTATGCGGGTCGTCCAGGAGGCCGACCCCTACAAATTTATTGGTCAAAACAGTTCACTAAACAATAATTTACTATTCTCAACAAGGCTGAAGTGCAGGAAAAATACAACCCCAAAGCAGTAATTTCCTATAAAATTAAAAAGTGCACCGACAAAAGCCGATGCACCGAAAAATGCATGCCTTTGCTGCGACACAAATTCAACATAATCAATAGTAGAAGAGTATGTCAAAATAGAGCATGCATTTTTACCAAAGGGTAAAAAAATACAACTCTTCTACATTTTTTATTGAATTTATGTCGCAAATAGAATATACCACATTTTTCTTTTGGCGTCAATATCTCAATTGACTTTTAATTTGGCTTATGATACAATCACCTCATAGACATTTTATTTAAAAGTGAGGTAAATATAATGAAAATTGCTTTAATCAATGAAAACAGCCAGGCAGCTAAAAATGGCATCATTGTTGACACACTTAAAAAAGTTGTTTAACCAATGGGCCACGAAGTATTCAACTACGGTATGTATAGCGCTGAAGATGAAAACCAGCTTACATATGTGCAGATTGGTATTTTAGCTGCTGTTCTTCTTAATTCAAAAGCTTGCGATCTTGTTATCACAGGTTGCGGCACAGGTGAAGGTGCTATGCTTGCGTGCAACTCTTTCCCCGGTGTTTTATGTGGTCATGTTGTAGATCCCACAGATGCTTATCAGTTTACTCAGGTAAACAACGGTAACTGTATTGCAATGCCTCTTGCAAAAGGCTGGGGCTGGGGCGCTGAATTAAACCTCGGTTATGTTTTTGAAAAGCTCTTTGTTGAAGAATGGGGCGGCGGATATCCAAAGGAAAGAGCAGTTCCCGAACAGAGAAATGCAAGAATCTTAAACAAAGTTAAAAAGGTTACACACACAGACCTTTGCTATATCTTAGAAAATCTTGACAGAGACCTTGTTAAAGGTGCTTTAGCAGGCGAAAAATTCAAAGATTTATTCTTTGCTAACTGCCAGGACGAAAAAATTGCAGATTGCGTAAAGAAAATTATTGGCTGATTTAATAAAAACAGATATATATAAGCAGCTATGTCTTTTGCCGGCATTTTTGCAAAGTCTGGCATTGATTCCGACAGAATATGCTTGGTAAATTAATTTAAGTTAAAGCTGTCTGTTGGTCAAAAATTAGTTAAATATAATGAAACTGACAATGCGATGTTGTCAGTTTTTTTATTTTATGATAAAATCCATACAGGTTTAATGATATTGCGTAAGCACTCATACCTACACTAAACGGAGGGAAATGCGATATATGTCTTATCTTAGTATTATAATACCTGTTTTATCACACATTGTTGCGGTTTTATATATGCAAAAACCAAGGTATAATAAACCCACCACAGCTTGTTTCTGGGGGATATATGCAATTATTTCCTTGCTTGTTATGATATATATAAAAAATGTTGTTGTCGGATTTTTCATTATGCTTTTTTTGCAGGCAATTATTTTCTATATAGCATCTATGGGTTCTGTTAGCGAAAAATCCTTTCTTCTTCTTACATACTCCAACTCGTTTTGCATTTGTATCGGTATTAATCTGTTTTTATCATCATTCTTTGGTGACAACATGCAATCAAAAATCTTTTCTGCTGCATCTGTTATAATAATGCACTTGTTTTTATACAAATTCCTGATTCCTATTTATAAAAAAACCAGAATATTTCTTTCTTCAGGCTGGTGGAAGTTTAACATTGTATTGGTTTTCTTTTTAATACAATTTTTAAATCAATATGCTTTTAATATCATTAGCAAAAATAATGCAGGTAATTTAATTCTTGATTTCACCATACACAGCATCATTTTTTATTCAACTTTATTTCTGATTTTTGATTCAGTAAAAGATGTTGCCGAAATGAATAAAAAGTCATACGAAAATGATATACTTAAAGATATAGCCTATACAGATGCTTTAACGCGTATGAAAAACAGAGCAGCATATATGAAGTTTACAAGAAAACAGATGATCAGATACAGAAAAAATAAAAATCTGGACATTATGCTGGTTATAATGGATATTGACGGCTTTAAAAATATTAATGATGAAAACGGGCACATTGCAGGAGATAAAATATTAAAACAGGTAGCCGATGTTATTGCAAAGCATTGTGAACTGATTAATTGTAAAAGCTTCAGATTGGGTGGCGACGAGTTTGTTTTACTGTTAGAAAACAAGAAAATCTCAGATGTTAATGATTTGGCAAACAAAATAAACGAAGAATTACGAGTGACAAACAATATTACCCTCACTTATGGCTTACAAAAGGTAGATTTTAGTTATGAAAAGCCCTTTGATGTTGCCTTTGAAAAGGCAGATTTAATTATGTATTCTAAAAAACATCATAATCAAACAAACTAAATATAACGAAAACTGGCAGCATAAAGTGTTGTCAGTTTTTTGTTTTTATGGTAAAATTATAAAAAATTAAACCACAATCAGCGTGAGGTATGAAATGAAACAAAGATTTTTAATTTTAATATCTGTTATTTTAGCTCTGTGCTTTCTCACAGGATGCATAAAATCTCCCGCAATACCTGAAAAAAACATAGTTTCCTCAGCTTCGCTTCCCGAATTTTCAGGCTCGGCATATATTGAATTAAATGGCAATGTGCCATATTTTTCTTTGGAGGACTACCCCAAAGAAAGCTTTGAAGAATATAGCGAGCTTGACTATCTGAACAGGTGCGGCGTATGCATTGCAAACATAGGCCCCGACCTTATGCCCACAGAGGAAAGAGGCTACATAGGCTCTGTTAAACCCTCAGGCTGGCACAGCGAAAAATATGACTTTGTCGACGGGAAGTATCTATATAACCGTTGCCACCTTATAGGCTATCAGCTATCTGGTGAAAATGCCAATGAAAAAAACCTTATAACGGGGACAAGGTTTTTAAATGTTGAGGGTATGCTCCCCTTTGAAAATATGATAGCAGATTATGTTAGGGAAAGCGGAAACCATGTGCTTTTAAGAGTGACACCAAGGTTTGAGGGAGAAAACCTTCTTGCAAGCGGTGTTATTATGGAAGCTATGTCGGTTGAAGATGAGGGAGAAAAAATCTGCTTCAATGTGTATTGCTATAATGCACAAAAAGGTGTTATAATAGATTATGCCACAGGCGAAAGCTATGAAGAATTTAAAGAGCTTGCTTTCCCTGAGAAAAGTGAAAATAAAGAAACGAGAAATTATGTTCTCAACACAAAATCAAGAAAAATTCATTATCCTTCCTGCAGCGGTGCCAGAGCTACAGCCGAAAAAAACAAGCAGCTCTACAGCGGAAGCTTAAAGGACTTAAAACACATGGGCTACCTTCCCTGCGGAAGCTGCAAGCCACAGTAATGATTTAAAGGAGCAATATTAAAATGCTTAGACAACAAATTGAAAATGTTCTTCCCTTTGTGGAAAAACCTGCCCGATACACAGGCGGAGAATTAAACAGTGTGTATAAAACACCAAACGAAGATATGGTAAGATTTGCTTTTTGCTTTGCAGATCTCTATGAAATAGGAATGAGCCATCTGGGAATGAAAATCCTCTATTCTCTTTTAAATGAAAGAGAGGATGTATGGTGTGAAAGAGTTTTTGCACCATGGATAGACATGGAAGAGCAAATGAGGAAAAACGATATTCCCCTCTATGGTCTTGAGAGTATGGATGCTATATGCGATTTTGACTTTTTAGGCTTTACTTTGCAATATGAAATGTGCTATACAAACATCTTAAATATGCTTGACCTTGCAAAAATCCCCCTTCTTGCAAAAGACAGGGGCGAAGGTATGCCTTTTGTTTGCGTGGGAGGGCCTTGTGCCTATAGTGCCGAAGCGCTTGCCGACTTTGTGGATTTCTATATTTTAGGTGAAGGTGAAGAAGTTAACCTTGAAATTATAGACGCCTACAAAGAATGGAAAAAGCAAAAAGGCACAAGGCAAGACTATCTTAAGATGATAGCTAAAATCGAAGGAGTTTATGTTCCGTCGTTTTACGATATAAGCTATAACGAAGATGGCACCATAAATAAAATCGACACTAAATACGACTTTGTTCCCAAAAAGGTTAAAAAGCGTATTATAGTTGATTTGGATAAGGTCTACTACCCCGAAAAATTAGTTGTTCCCTTTATTGAAATTGTTCACGACAGAATTATGCTGGAGGTATTCCGCGGATGCATAAGAGGCTGCCGCTTCTGTCAGGCGGGAATGATATATCGTCCTGTTAGAGAAAAAAAGGCAGGAACCCTTATCGACAGCGCCCAGAAGCTTATTGATTCCACAGGCTATGAAGAAATAAGCCTTTCATCTCTTTCCACAAGTGACTACACCTGCCTGAGAGAATTTACCGACGGTCTTTTGGAGATAACCGAAAAGGAAAATATTTCCCTTTCCCTTCCCTCGCTTCGCCTTGATTCATTCTCAATGGAGCTGATGGAAAAGGTTCAGAAGGTGAGAAAAAGCTCATTAACCTTTGCACCGGAAGCAGGAAGCCAAAGAATGAGAGATGTTATAAACAAAAACATCACCGAAGAAAACCTTTTAACAAGCGCAAAGATGGCATTTGAAGGGGGCTACAGCTCAATTAAGCTCTATTTTATGATAGGTCTGCCCTTTGAAGAAATTGAAGATGTGCGCTCAATTGCCGACCTTTCAAAGAAGGTTGTGTATCAGTATCTTAGTGTTCCAAAGGAAAAACGCTCACCCGGACTCAGAATTACAACCTCCGTTGCATCCTTTGTGCCAAAGGCATTTACTCCCTTCCAATGGGCAAAGCAGGACGACAACGAAACCCTAAAAACAAAGCAGCTCGCCCTTAAAGAAGCTATGAACGATAAAAGAGTTAAATATAATTACCACGAAGCTCCGGTAAGTGTTCTGGAGGGTGTGTTTGCAAGAGGTGACAGAAGGCTTTCAAGGGTTCTTTTAAAGGCTCACGAAAAGGGAATTAAATTTGATGGCTGGAGCGACCAGTTCTCCATGGAAAAATGGGAAGAAGCCTTCAGGGAATGTGGAATGACAAAAGAATTCTATACCAGAGAGAGAAGCTTTGACGAAATTCTCCCCTGGGATATGATAGATGTTGGAGTTACAAAGCAGTTTCTTATTTCAGAAGCAAAAAAAGCACAGATGGCAATAACCACACCAAACTGCCGGGAAAAATGCTCAAACTGCGGGGCAGCCTGCTTTAAAGGAGGGGTATGCTTTGAACCAAGAAAATAGATTTATCTACAGAATAAAATACACAAAGGGTGAAATGGTTAAATACATTTCCCACCTTGATTTTTTGCGATGCGTAAATCGCAGCTTCAAAAGAGGCAAAATCCCCGTTAAATATTCAAACGGATTCAACCCTCATGTGCTTTTAAACATTGCCCTGCCCTGTCCTGTTGGGGTGAGCAGTGTGTGTGAATTATTAGACATTGAGCTCTATGAAAAAATGGACTGCGAAGAAATTAAAAAGCGTCTTTTAGCTTCTCTCCCCGTTGGAATTGAAGCACTTGAGGTCTGGGAAAGAGGCGACAGCCCCGACTTTTTTGAAATTTCCTCAGCTCTTTATGACGCAAGCTTTTCATCAGATAAAGAAATAGACATCGGAAAGTTTATTGCTGAGCCTCTTGTTATGACAGAGAAAAAATCAAAAAGGGGAATGAAGGAAGTTAATATAAAAGACTTTGTAAGGGATATGCAAATTGTCTCTGCCGATAACAAAAGCTATAAGCTTATTATGACAATTGATGCCGGAGCTAAAAGCAACCTAAAGCCTGAGCTTCTTTTAAATTCTATGGCAAAATATTTTGAGGCTGAATTTAAGGATATTAAGGTAGAAAGAAAAGAGATATATTTTAATTAAATCAGTTGAACAAATTATTGTTTAATGGCTCGATGCCATTAAACAATAACAGTGAAGAGAGAAAAGATAAGAGAGAAGAGATTCGGAACAAAGCCGCCAGAGGCGGCTTTGAACCATTTCTATTCACTATTCTCTATTCACTTTTATCTATTATTGTTTATCGCATCGAGCGATAAACAATAATTTATCTCAATAAAAGAGGGTTTAAATTAATTCGTTGAAATTAATTTAAACCCTTTGTTATTGTTCTTTTTGCGTTCCGGATTTTTATTTAATATTGTTTATTCTACCGGGATACCATCTCTTAAAGTCTTTCTTATGGTGCCATTTTCTCCGTTTAAAATCTTATATTCCACAGCATCAGGTTTTTTAAATTCCTCCATAATCGGAATATCCAGAGCACGATATATAATAAGCGCCACATCTGCCCTTATTGCGGGAGTGTCTGTTTCAAACGAAAAACCCTCTGTTATACCATGCTGACTTGCAATCATTTTAAAGCCTGCCGGAAAACCGCCCCTCACTTCTGCAATTGGAGAATAGCCCAGAATTCCAACTACCATTTTTATTATCTCTTCGTTGGTAATATTGTTTTCAGGATTGAAAATTCCATTTTCATCACCACATACAATTCCTTTTTCATTAAGAGCGTATATGTATTTATAGCCCCAGTGAGAATCAGAAACATCCGGAAATACATTGCCGCCATCAACAGCCTGTGTGCTGAGTCCGGCTGCAACACAAATCATTTTTGCAGCCTCGGCGCGTGTTATGTTATCATCAAGACGAAGATTACCATCTTCGTCGCCAACCATAATTCCAAGCTTTTTGAGGTCTTGGGTGTGGCTTTGAATATCTGCGGCATCTTGTGCATACGCTGTGCCAAACAGCATAATAAATATTAAACATAAAGAAAGTATTTTTTTCATAATGGTCCTCCTAATAAATAATATATTGTCCACTTATTTTCCATTCATTATCCGTTGATGATTTAATAGTTATGTTATATGTGTGATTTGAATCATATCCTAAAAACGAATAAACATTTTTTCCATTTGCCACAACCACAGCCTCGTCAACCTTTTGTCCTGTGGCGCTGTCAAATATGGATAACTGCATAAGACTTTCGCTGTTCAAATCAAAATACAATGAAATATTTCCATTTTCATCACACTTAATATCCGAACTGCAAATCTCCCCGTCTGTCCATGTGTAGCTTCCTTTTGTATAGCTTCTGTCAAGCTCCGCTTTCCCGTTGGAAAGATCAATGCCATTATTTTTCAGTGAGCTTTCTATGGTTTCCATGTTTATTTTTTCATAGCTTAAAATCTTATAACCCATATACAAATCATCAGATGTTAAATTTGTTTTATATTCAAACTGCTTCGTCCTTACTGTCGGAAGCACCTGCGGAGCCTCATCAGGCGTTTCCGGAGCTGTTTTTTCGGGTGAAAGGTTTAGTTTGGGGAAACTTAGATTTGCGGTAAAATTATTTTCCTTTAAATCGCCAATCTTATTTGATGCCGGAATTTTTGCCACATATGCATCGGTTCCGAAAAGCGGAAACAGAAAAACGCAGATAATAAATGACAAAAGCTGTATATACAAGGGTTTGTTTTTATATCCTGCAAGATTTTTTGCTCTTAGCTTAATCTGATTTGAAAAGGAGCATATTGTGGTATTTGCTTCTTTTTTATCTTCGAGTTTGGAAAACTCCAGCATAGAATTAAGATATGAGGCAATATCGCCTTTATTTTTTATAACAGCTTCATCGCAGGCAAGCTCAATATCATATGAAAAACACCTAAGCACAAGCCACACAAAGGGATTGAACCAATGAACCGACAATATAGCCCACGCTGCAAGCTTTGTGATGTGGTCAAGTCTTTTTATATGCATTTTTTCGTGGGCTACTATGTTTTCTCTGTTTTCTTCGCCCACATCATAGGGAATGTATATCTTTGGTTTAAATATTCCAAAAACAAAAGAAGAAGAAATATGCTCCGAATAAAAAATCCCATCATCATATTTAACAGCAAAACGAAGCTTTCTTTTAAGCACCACCCAGGAAAAGAGCATATAAAAACCCATTGCTATGCACCCACCAAGCCATATAAAGGAAAGAAGCATTTTGTTTGCATCTCCATTTGACGAGGCTGAATGAACCATTTGATAAACAGAGCCATCGTCTTTTTTGATTTCTGACGCTTCATATGAATAATCAAAGCTTTGAGAAGATTTGTTATAAACAATGCTTGATTCTTCTCTGTGATTTTCTGCAATATTAAATATGCTTAAATTGCTTTCAGGCAGAGCCGGGCAAAGAAGCCTTAATGCAATAAGAAGATACAAGAGCATAAGATGGCTTCTTGAAAATCCTATCTTTTGAAGCGCAGCCTTTAGAATAAGGATGATAGCTCCCGGTATGCAGGCTGCCATGCTCATTTTTATTACGGAGCAAAACACATCGTATAGCATTTATTTCACCCTACCTATAATATTGCGGATTTCTTCAATCTCCTTATCGCTGAGATTTCTCTCTCTCACAAAAGAAGCGATAAAAGACGGAAGTGAGCCATCAAAGGCATTATCAACCACATATCCGCTTTCAAAGGATTGCACCTCATCTTTTGATATAAGCGAAGATACTATGCTATTTTCATTTTTAAGATAGCCCTTTTCGGAAAGCTTTTTTACCATAGTATAGGTTGTGGATTTTTTCCATCCAAGGTCACTAAGGCAAATTTTAACAAGCTCTCCTGACTGAAGGGGTTCATTTGCCCATACAACGCTCATAAACCTATAGTCGCTTTCGCATAATTTCACCTGTTTCATATTTTCACCCTCTTGGTCTATAATTATAAACTACAGTTAGTCTATCACAATAGACCAGGTTTGTCAAGAGGTTTTTAAATTATTGTTTAGCGAACTGTTTTGACCAATAAATTTGTAGGGGTCGGCCTCCCGGACGACCCGCTTAATATTGCTGAAATCAAGCGGGATGTCGAGGACGCCATCCCCTACAATATGATATTAGAACCTAGCCGCTAAACAATAATTTCTTCCCAAGCAAAAACCGTTTATAAAAATCACAAAGATTCTTATAAACGGTTTTATTTTATATTATTTCTTGTTGCTATCTCTTAACTCAACTCTTCTTATCTTTCCGCTGATAGTCTTTGGAAGTTCATCCACAAATTCAACTATTCTCGGATATTTATAGGGAGCGGTGTGAGTTTTAACATAGGTTTGAACATCTTTTTTGAGTTCCTCTGTTTTTTCTGTGCCTTTTGTAAGAACGATAGTCGCCTTAACAACCTGACCTCTCACCTCGTCGGGTGCGGCAGTTACAGCACATTCAAGAACATAGGGAAGCTCCATGATAACACTTTCGATTTCAAAAGGCCCTATGCGGTAGCCGGAGGATTTTATAACATCGTCTATTCTTCCAACATACCAGAAGTAGCCATGTTCATCTCTCCATGCAAGGTCGCCCGTGTGGTAATAGCCATCGTGCCATGATTCTTTTGTGTGTTCTTCGTCTTTATAATAGCCTTTGTAAAGTCCGCAGGGAACCTTGTCGGATGTTTTAACAACAATCTCACCTGTTTCGCCAACTCCGGCGCTTGTTCCATCGTCAAGGAGTATATCAACATCATACATAGGACTGGGTTTACCCATTGAGCCGGGCTTTGGTGTCATGCCGCGAAGGTTGGCAATTGTAAGGGTGGTTTCTGTCTGGCCGAAGCCCTCCATAAGGCTAAGTCCCGTTGCCTTTTTCCACTGTTCATAAACCTCAGGGTTTAAAGCTTCGCCTGCAACTGTGGTATATTTAAGAGAAGAAAGGTCATATTTTGAAAGGTCTTCCTTTATAAAGAAGCGATACATTGTCGGAGGTGCGCAGAAGGTTGTGATGTTATATTTCTTAAACATAGGAAGGATATCATCTGCGTTGAATTTGTCAAAGTCATAAACAAATACCGCTGCTTCACACATCCACTGACCATAGAGCTTGCCCCAGAGAGCTTTACCCCAGCCTGTGTCGGAGATGGTGAGGTGGATGCCTTCGGGGTCAACATTGTGCCAGTATTTAGCTGTGATAAAGTGACCTAAGGGATATTTATGAGAATGGGTTGCGATTTTAGGATAGCCTGTTGTGCCTGATGTGAAGAACATAAGCATATCGTCGTTTCCTTGTGCGCTGTCGGCTTTTCTTTCATAAACATCACTGCAAAGAGGCATTTCGCTATTGAAATCATACCACCCGTCGCGCTTTGCGCCAACGAGGATTTTGGTTTTGAGAGTGTCTGATTTTGCAGCAGACAAATCAACCTGATTTGCAACATCGCCATCAGCTGTGCAGACTATGGCGCTGACTCCTGCAGCTTCAAAACGATAGTCAAAATCGTGTTCCACAAGAAGATTTGTGGCAGGGATAACAATTGCTCCGATTTTGTGGAGAGCAAGAATTGAAAACCAGAACTGATAGTGTCTTTTTAAAACAAGCATTACCCTGTCGCCTTTTTTGATGCCAAGGGATTCAAAGTAGTTGGCTGTCATGGAAGAATACTTGCTGATATCCGAGAAGGTGAAGCGTTTTTCTTCTTTGGTATTGGAAATATGGAGCATTGCTGTTTTGTCGGGACATTTTTTAGCAAGCTCATCCACGATGTCAAAGGCAAAGTTGAATTTATCTTCATTTAAGAACTCAATCTTTTTAAGGCGTTTCTTTTCGTCTTTTTCGGTTTTAACCCATTTTTTATAAACTGCGGTTTTGGGCTGGTCAATCCATTTCTGAGCCTCTTTATCCTCAGGATAAAGCTGAAATTCGCCTTCTTCTGTGCTCTGATCCTTCATAACAACAGCATAGATTTCAACATCTTTTCGATCTAAGGCAACGAGGGCGTGGGGGATGTAGCTGTTGTAGTAGATGCTGTCGCCTTCTTCTAAGATTTCTTCATTTCCGCCTATGATAGCTTTAAGGCGTCCTTTTATAACAATATCAAATTCCTGCCCCTGGTGGAAGGCAGTTTTGGGGTTATTTAAATCTTCCTCACTATAGGGAATGTGAACCCAATATGGCTCTGCATATTTATTTTTAAACATAGAGGCGAGGTTTTTATACTGATACCCTGTGTGACGGGTAATGGGAAGACCGCCGCCGGCTCTGGAAACCTCATAGCTTGTAAGGGTTGGACTGCTTCCCTTTAAAAGGTCGGTTGGGTCAACATTAAAAGCCTTTGCACACTTATAGATAAATGTGAAGCTGAAATCCCTTGTGCCGCTCTCAAAGGCGTTGTAGTCTTCAACGCTGAGGCCTGTGTTTTTTGCCATCTGCTCTGCAGATAGAGAAAGGAGCTCACGAGTGTCTCTTATTCTTTTGGCAACCTCCATTAATTCTGTTTGTACCTGAGTTTCATTGTTCATTTTAATTCCTCCTTATAATTTGGAGAGGCTATGGTGTGTTTGAATACCTGAAGAAACAAGAAAAGCGGCTTCGTCGCACCGCTTAACAAGCGGATGTGCGGAGCAATATCGCTTTTCGGCAGCCTGCTGCATTTTGAAAAGCGTAGCTTTTCAAAAATTTTGCACGGCAATATAATCAAAGTTTTTTGCTTTCAGGAAACGCAGTTTCCTAGAAAGCAAAAAAGCCGCCTCAAAGTTAAACTTTGAGACGGCTATAAATCTTATATCCGCGGTACCACTCAA
>JAFSBJ010000252.1 GCA_017437345.1 Clostridia bacterium
TCTGAAATATTTTTCCTATCCCCAAAGAGGGGTGTAAAAAAATTAAGAATTTTTTTACACCCCCAATTAATAAAAGAGTATGATTTTTTAAATTAAATTATATTTTTAAAAATAATGTGTAAAATAAAAACGGAGGAAAAAATGCAGTATAATTATAAACCGAGCGGAGTATGCTCAAGAAATATAAGCTTTGAAGTGGAAGATGGAATTGTTAAAAATGTTGTTTTCACAGGAGGCTGCTCCGGCAACACCCAAGGCATAGCAAAGCTATGTGAAGGAAGAAAAGTGGATGAAATTGTAGAGCTTTTAGATGGAATAAAATGCGGCTTTAAAAACACATCCTGCCCTGACCAGCTTTCAAAAGCATTAAAAAAAGTTTAACGGAGGTAGTTTTATGCAAACAAGAGTTGCAATAATTGCAATAATAGTAGAGGATTATGATTCTGTAGACACCTTAAATGCAGTTCTCCATGACTATGGAACCTATATTATCGGAAGAATGGGCCTTCCCTATAGAGAAAAGCATATAAACATCATAAGCATTGCCATTGATGCTCCTCAGGATATAATAAGCGCCCTTTCAGGAAAAATAGGCAAGATTGATGGAGTAAGCGCAAAAACTGTATATTCAAATGTAATAACAGAAGAATAAAACAAAAGTGAGTGATAAACTTGGGATTAAATAGCGTAGTTAATGCACAAAGAGTTCATATATCTTTTTTCGGTCTCAGAAATGCCGGAAAATCAAGTCTTGTAAATGCAGTCACAAATCAGGAAATTGCAGTTGTGTCGGATATAAAGGGCACAACTACCGATCCTGTTAAAAAGTCAATGGAGCTTCTGCCCCTTGGCCCTGTTCTTATAACCGACACCCCCGGCTTCGATGACGAGGGCGAGCTTGGCGAAAAAAGAGTTGTTAAAACAATGCAGGTGCTTGATAAAACCGACATAGCGGTTTTAGTCAGCGACGCCACAAGGGAAATGTTAAAAACTGAGCAGGAGCTTATTGAAACCTTTAAGAAAAAGAACATTCCTTATGTTGTGGTTTTTAATAAATGCGATTTGGGGAAAGCTCATAACAAAACAGATGCCAATGTTATCTATACCTCTGCAACCAAAAAAATCAATATAGATAATCTTAAAAATCTTCTTGCATCAAATTCAAAGCCGCAGCCCGATAAAAAGCTTCTTGGCGATCTTTTAAGCTCTGAGGATGTTGTAGTTCTTATAACACCCATCGACGAATCGGCCCCCAAGGGAAGAATGATTCTTCCTCAGGTTCAGACAATCCGCGACATTCTTGATTCCGATGCAATCTGCGTTGTAACCAAGGAAAACACCTATGAAAAAACTCTGGAAATCTTAGGTGACAGAGTGAAGCTTGCTATATGCGACTCCCAGGTGTTTGCTATGGTAAATAAGCTGACTCCCCCTGATATTTTGCTCACATCATTCTCAATTCTTATGGCTCGCTTTAAAGGCTATCTCAAAGAAGCCTATGAGAGTGCAAAGGTCCTGGATGATATAAAGGAAGGCGACAAAATCCTTATAAGCGAAGGCTGCTCTCATCATCGTCAATGCGGCGACATAGGAACTGTCAAGCTTCCCAATCTCATAAAAAAATACACGGGCATAAATCCCGTGTTTGAATTTACTCAGGGAACAGAATTCCCAGCTGAGCTTAAGAAATATAAGCTTGTTATCCATTGCGGCGGCTGTATGCTAAATGAACGCGAGGTTCAGAGCAGGATGAATCTATCTCTTGCCTCCGGCACTCCGTTTTGCAATTATGGAGTTGCCATTGCCTATATGAATGGCATCATAAACCGCAGCACAAATATTTTTCCGGAGTTAAATTAGATAAGCCCTGTCATATCAGGCACAGAAGAAGGAATCTGAGCCTCTGCTGCTTTTCTTCCGGCAATTTCATTTGACTTTGAGACAGCTCTTTCAATATAATCGTCATTTCCCCTTGAACGGTTAAATTCCATAGACGCAAACGCCATAACAGCATGGGCTCCCTTTTCGTCCAATGCGTTATACATATTTATAAGATTTATAACATCATCCGTCATAACAATGTGGGAATGATAGTTTATAAGCTCAATTCCCAATTTTTCACACATCTTCACAACCGTCTCATATGCAGTTCCCTTAAGACCTGATTTTATAGCGCTCACAACAGTTGTCTGGGCAACGCCGATTTCTTCGGCAAATTTTCTTGTGCTTTTAAACTGTTTTTTTATTTCTTTTTCAATTATTTCTGATAGCTCGGTCATATAAATACCACCTTCAATAAATTATGTATGATTTTATCATAAGCAATGTTAAAAGTCAAATAAGCCCGGGTCATAACTTTTATTTATGCGCCCATAATTAATGGTGATAATCTTCCGTCAAACTATATATTTTGGTGTTTGACGGACTTTTTTTATTGTGAAATATAGAAAAATGTATTTTGCAAGTTTGACACGATAAGAAAATATATGATATTATTATAATACGATAATTTTTAAGTATGCAGGGATTTTTGCTCTTTCACCACAGGCATAAAGACAGACGAACTTCCTGCAAAGATAAAATATAACATTCAGAAAGGATGTAGAATAAATGGGATTAACACTAACAGAAAAAATTCTCAAGGCTCACCTTGTTGACGGAGAGTTTAAAAAAGGTCAGGAAATAGGAATTAAAATAGACCAGACCTTAACTCAGGATGCCACAGGAACAATGGCTTATCTCGAATTTGAAGCAATTGGCATTCCAAGAGTAAAAACAGAGCGCTCTGTTGCCTACATAGACCACAACACCCTCCAGTCCGGTTTTGAAAATGCCGATGACCATCGCTTCATAGGTTCAATTGCCAAAAAGCACGGTATCTATTTTTCTCGTCCCGGCAACGGAATATGCCACCAGGTTCACTTAGAGCGTTTTGGTATTCCCGGAAAAACCCTTATCGGCTCCGATAGCCACACCCCCACAGGCGGCGGCATAGGTATGATAGCCATTGGTGCCGGCGGTCTTGATGTTGCAGTTGCAATGGGAGGCGGAGCATATTATATAACCTATCCGAAAATCGTTAAAATAAACCTGACAGGAAAGCTTTCTCCCTGGGTTGCTGCAAAGGATGTTATCCTGGAGGTTCTTCGCAGGATGTCTGTTAAAGGCGGAGTAGGCAAGGTTATAGAATACTGCGGCGAAGGTGTTAAAACTCTTTCCGTTCCCGAAAGAGCCACTATCACCAACATGGGTGCTGAGCTTGGTGCCACAACCTCAATTTTCCCTTCTGATGAAATAACAAGAGAATTTTTAAAAGCTCAGAAAAGGGAAGAGGCTTATGTTCCTCTTTGCGCCGATGAAGATGCTATATATGATGAAATAATAGATATCAATCTTTCAGATATAACCCCGATGGCAGCTTGCCCTCATATGCCCGATAATGTTAAAACATTAAATGAAATCGGCAAAATGAAAATAGACCAGGTTTGCATAGGCTCCTGCACCAATAGCTCCCTTCAGGATATGATGAAAGTTGCCCACATATTAAAAGGCAAAACAGTAAACCCCGATGTATCTCTTTCAATAGCTCCCGGTTCAAAACAGGTTCTTAATATGCTGGCACAAAACGGAGCTCTTTCCATTATGATAGATGCCGGTGCAAGAATTTTGGAAAGTGCCTGCGGTCCCTGCATAGGAATGGGACAGTCACCAAATTCCAAGGGAATATCCTTAAGAACCTTCAACCGTAATTTTGAAGGCCGCTCAGGCACAAAGGATGCTCAGGTTTACCTTGTGTCTCCTGAGGTTGCAGCAGCATCAGCCATAGCCGGCTACCTTACCGACCCCAGAGATTTAGGTGATATGCCCGAATTTAAAATGCCCGAAGAATTTATCATAAACGACAATATGATAGTAATTCCTGCAGATGAAAAGGATATGGATAGTGTTGAAATTCTCCGTGGACCAAACATAAAACCCTTCCCCAAAACAGAACCCCTTTGTGACACTATCGAATGTAAATGCTCATTAAAGGTTGAAGACAATATCACCACCGACCATATCATGCCCGCAGGTGCTAAAATTCTTCCCCTTCGTTCAAATATCCCTGCTATTTCAAACCATTGCTTCACAGTATGCGATGAAAACTTCCCATCAAGAGCTAAAGAAATGGTAAGGAGCATAATAGTTGGAGGAGCAAACTATGGTCAGGGGTCATCCCGTGAGCATGCGGCATTAGCTCCTTTATATCTTGGAGTTAAAGCAGTTCTCACCAAATCCTTTGCAAGAATTCACCGCGCAAATCTCGTTAATGCCGGAATTCTTCCTCTCACCTTCAAAAATGAAGCAGACTATGATTTTATCGACTTAAATGATGAACTCATCATAGAAAACCTCAAGGAAGCCATTGAAGAAGGAAAGAATATCATCATAACAAATAAAACAAAATCAAAAGAAATCGAATGTGAATGTGAGCTTTCAGAGCGTGCAAAGAAAATCATTCTTGCCGGCGGACTTTTAAGCTACACAAAAGAGCAGATGTAATTTTAAAATAAAGGAATGAAGAAAATGGCAAAAATTCAGATGAAAACCCCTCTCGTTGAGATGGATGGCGACGAAATGACCAGAGTTATCTGGCAGATGATAAAAGATTATCTTATTAATCCATATGTAGATTTAAAAACAGAGTATTATGATTTAGGGCTGGAGCATAGAAACGAAACCAACGACCAGGTAACCGTTGATAGTGCCGAAGCAACAAAAAAATACGGTGTTGCAGTTAAATGTGCCACAATCACCCCAAATGCTGCCCGTATGACAGAATATAATCTTAAGGAAATGTGGAAATCACCAAATGGAACTATAAGAGCTATTTTAGATGGCACAGTTTTCCGCACACCCATCATAGTTAAAGGTGTAACACCCTTTATTCCCACATGGACCAAACCCATAACAATTGCTCGTCATGCCTATGGTGATGTATATAAAAACACAGAGATGCAGGTTCCCGAAGGAGCAAAATGTGAAATTGTCTGCACCGATAAAGATGGCAACGAGCAAAGACAGCTTATCCATAATTTCGATGGCACACCGGGCATTATCCAGGGCCTTCACAACACAGATAAATCCATTAAAAGCTTTGCAAGAAGCTGCTTTAACTATGCCCTTGATATGAAACAGGATTTGTGGTTTGCAACTAAAGACACCATCAGCAAAAAATATGACCATCGCTTTAAGGATATATTCAGCGAAATTTTCGAAGCAGAATATAAAGAAAAATTTGAAAATGCAGGCATAGAATATTTCTATACCCTCATCGACGATGCAGTTGCAAGAGTTATCCGCTCCGAAGGCGGCTATATCTGGGCTTGTAAAAACTATGATGGCGATGTAATGAGTGATATGGTTGCCACAGCCTATGGAAGCCTTGCCATGATGACATCTGTTCTGGTTTCTCCCGAAGGCGTCTATGAATATGAAGCAGCTCATGGAACAGTTCAGCGTCATTACTATAAGCATCTTAAAGGCGAGCAGACCTCCACAAACAGCGTTGCAACCCTTTTTGCCTGGACAGGCGCCCTTAGAAAAAGAGGCGAGCTTGATGGATTAAAAGAGCTTTCCGATTTTGCCGACAAGCTTGAAAAGGCAACAATCCAGACAATAGAAGAAGGCGTTATGACAGGGGATTTGTATCTACTTTCAAATCTTGCCGAAAAGAAAAAAGTCGACACAGAAACCTTCCTCAAAGAGATTGCAATAAGACTGGATAAATTACTATAAAAAATATTATAAAAATAAATGGAATGTAAAAATCCAAATGATTTTTACATTCCATTTTTGCTTCTAATAATAATTCTATAATACAACCATTTAGAAATCAGCTGTTATCCCTCAGGGTTTTTGCAATTCCCTCTGCTAAAATTTCAGCAGACCTCAGAGCTTCAAGCTGAGTGTTTCCGTGGGTTCCGATTTCAAAAAGGAGGGAGCCTTTTGTTTTGTGCATATTAAATCTTTCTTTTCTAAGATTTAAAGGTCTCATAAATCCCGGATGCATCTCTTCTAAGGTTTTCTGGATTTTAAGTGCAAAAATCAGGTTGTCTTTCCAAAAGGGATTGCTTAACCCCATAGCATCCGTTCCGCAAACTATCATTGCCTGAGCGGTTTGCTTTCCATTAATGTCCGTTATAAGCTTTACAGCACAACCATCCTTATCCTCTATAGCATCCCTGTGAATGTCAAAAACAAAATCAATCTCCGGGTATCTTTCAAGATACCATTCTATAACCCCTAAAGATTTCACATACGATGAATTGTAGGCAGGATAGTCGCAAAGGGTTTTATCGTGGATAACCGCAATATTATTTTCTTCAAAAATTTCTGTCATTCTCTCACCGATGCTGACCATGTTTTTTGTGGTGTCGGTTGTTCTGTAGCTTTTGTTTGTTCCTATTCCGTTGCCCGATTTATCCGAATATGTTTCGCAGGCATGAGTATGGATAATAAGTATTTTTGCATCTTTTCCTGAAATATCATATATCCTTTTTTCATTTGAAAGGGATAGGGCGTCAACAGAATATCCGGTCTCATTTTTAATTTCAAGATTGGTTGAAGCTATGTTTTTTTCTCCGATTTTGATTTTTTTTGTTTCTGTTTTTTGCATCTTACTTTGCTTTTCTTCTTTCTTTTCAGCTTTTGTAAAAAGGGGAGAAGCATAGCTCATTATTTTTTGCGGGTTATATCCTCCTAAATTCAAAAAAACAGATTTGCTTTTTTGCTTTTCTTCTGGTTTTTTCGATGTGAAATTCATTATCGCCCCCAATATTACTATTGCAAAAACTATGTAGAGAAAAAAGCTTATAAGCTTTCTTTTTTTAATCACAAAGCCATACATTTTCCTTCTGCGTCGGTATTTCGGTCTTATTTCAAAACGCCCCCTTCCTGCCCGTCTATGTTATAATTATGTTTTTTATTTTATTTATATGAATTATCCTTAAAAATACCTCTTGAAAAGCCTTGATAAATTATGTATAATATATTTTGGTGTAGTTTTATTCAATTGAAAATCCTGCTTCGGCTTATTAAAATACGCCGTCATTATAAATAAAACAAAAGAAACCGGAAAGGAATAATATAAATGTCACAGGAAACAAACATAGTAAAAATACGCACCCTCCCCGTGCTTCCAATAAGAGGACTGCCTGTTTTTCCCTATATGATAATTCACTTTGATGTTGGCAGGGATAAATCTGTTAGTGCAATTGAAGAATCTATGGTGGAAAATCAGCTTTTGTTTCTTCTTGCTCAGAAAAATCCCGAGCTTGAAAGAATAACTCCCGACGACCTCTACACAGTGGGAACAATTGCCAAGATAAAGCAGATTTTAAAGATTTCCGAAAATGATGTAAGAGTTCTTGTTGAGGGAATATCAAGAGCAAGCCTTAAAAAATTCACCTCCACCTCACCATTTTTTGAATGTGAGGTAGAAGAATACGACCCTCCAAAGGAAAAAACAGAAGAACAGCTCATAACAGAGGATGCCTATATCCGCGAAATTTCCAAGAGATGTGCTTTGTATTTCGGGCTTCAGGGAAAATTTGAGCGCGATGCAATGGTGCCAATTTCAAATATAAAAGAATCGGAGCATTTTGCCGATGCTGTGTCTGCGGCTCTTAATGTGAGTATTGAAGTCAAGCAGCAAATCCTTGAAGAATTTGACATCATAAAAAGAATGGAAAAAATCCTTTCTGTTCTTCATTCGGAAACCGAAATCCTTAAAATAGAAAAGCAGATAAGCAGTAAGGTAAGGGAAAAAATAGACCATAGTCAGAAGGAATACTATTTAAGAGAACAGATAAAGGTTATTCAGGATGAGCTGGGTGAAGGAGAAGTCAGCGAAAAAGAAAGCGAAGAATACATGGAAAAGCTTTCAGAAATCGGAGCTCCCGATTATGTTCTTGAAAAAGCTTCAAAAGAGCTGGCTCGCCTCAGAAGAATGCAGCCCGGTAACCCCGATGCATCTGTTATAAGAGGCTATATCGACTGGCTTTGTGCTATTCCATGGAGCAAAAAAACTCCGGAAAACACCGACCTTTCAGAAGCAAAAGAAATCTTAAATCAGGATCACTATGGACTCCAGAAGGTTAAGGAAAGAATAGTTGAGTTTTTAGCTGTCCGCATGCTTTCCGGCGGAAAAAAATCTCCCATCATCTGTCTTTCAGGACCTCCGGGAGTTGGAAAAACATCAGTTGCAAAGTCAATTGCAAGGGCAATGGGCAGAAAATATGTCCGTATGTCTTTGGGCGGAGTAAAGGATGAAGCCGAAATAAGAGGCCACAGAAAGACCTATATCGGCGCTATGCCCGGAAGGATTATTTCTGCAATGAAACAGGCAGGAACAAAAAACCCCGTTATCCTTCTTGATGAAATAGATAAATTGGGTGCCGACCATCGCGGAAGCACATCTGCAGCCCTTTTAGAGGTTCTCGACAGTGAGCAGAATTTCTCCTTCCGTGACCACTATATTGAGTTGGAATATGATCTTTCAGATGTTCTTTTCATCACCACAGCCAATACCTTAGATACCATAGACCGCCCCCTTCTCGACAGAATGGAGGTAATCGAGCTTTCCGGCTACACCGATACCGAAAAGCTGGCAATTGCAAAGGAATATATTATTCCAAAGCAGATAAAAGAGCATGGTCTTAAAAAGTCCAATATCAAAATAAGTGATGATGCAGTTAAGGAAATAATAAATAGCTATACAAGAGAATCCGGTGTCAGACAGTTAGAGCGCAAAATAGGCGAAATAATGCGAAAAGCAGCCTGTGAGGTTCTTTCCGACAGTAAGAAAAAAATCTCCGTTGGAAAAACAAAGCTTGAAAAACTCCTTGGCAAAAAAATCTTCAGAGACAGCGTAATGGATAAAAAAGACGAAGTTGGCGTTGCAACAGGTCTTGCCTGGACAATGTTTGGCGGCGACACCCTTTCAATAGAGGTTAATCTTATGGAAGGAAGCGGCAATATTGATTTGACAGGTCAGCTTGGCGATGTTATGAAGGAATCGGCAAAGGCAGCTATAAGCTTTATCCGTTCAAATTCATCAAAATTTGGCATTGAAGCAGATTTCCATAAAAAATATGACATCCATATCCATGTTCCGGAGGGTGCAGTTCCAAAAGACGGTCCATCTGCCGGAATAACAATGGCAACAGCTCTTGTTTCCGCTCTTTCCGGAAGAAAAATCAGTAAAAAAGTCGCCATGACAGGTGAAATAACAATAACTGGAAGAATCCTTGCCATAGGCGACCTTAAAGAAAAATCCCTTGCCGCATATCGCATGGGTATAGAAACAGTTCTTATCCCTGAGGCTAATCTTTGCGATGTTGAGGATGTGCCACCCGAGGTAAGAGAAAAAATAAACTTTGTCCCCGTAAAGGAAATGACAAAGGTTTTAGAAACTGCGTTAGTATGAGGTTTTTAATATGAATATTCATAATGTGGAACTAACCATATCCGCTGTTAAACCCGCCCAATATCCCAAAACAGATTTTCCCGACCTTGCCTTTGCCGGCAGGTCAAATGTTGGGAAATCATCTCTTATAAATAAGCTTTTAAACAGAAAGAGTCTTGCCAGAGTAAGTCAGAAGCCGGGCAAAACAGCAACCATAAATTTCTATAATATCGACAACACCCTTAATTTTGTTGACCTTCCCGGCTATGGCTTCGCCCAGGTTTCAAAAGAAGAAAAACGCCGCTGGGGCAATATGATAGAAACCTATCTTAAATCCCGTTCTCAGCTAAGCCAGGTTGTTCTGCTTGTTGACAGCCGCCATAAGCCCACCGCCGATGATTGCCTTATGCTTTCCTTTATCCGCTCAGTTTGCCCAAGGGCAGTAGTTGTTGCCACAAAATTTGATAAACTGAAGCCCTCTCAGAAGGAAGCATCCTTAAAGCTTATTATCGATACTCTCGAACTGAAAAATGACGATATTATCATACCATTTTCTTCGGTAAAGGGAACAGGCTGCGAGGAATTCTGGAGCTATGTTAATGAAATTGTACTTGAAAACGGGGGAGAAACCAATGAGTGATATATTAAATGGTTTAAATGACAGACAAAAAGAAGCAGTAATCAGCACAGAAGGCCCACTTTTGGTGCTTGCCGGAGCGGGAAGCGGTAAAACAACTGTTTTAACCCGCCGTATTGCCTATATTCTTGAAAAAGGACTTGCGAAGCCCTGGCAGATTCTTGCCATAACCTTCACCAATAAAGCAGCAGCCGAAATGAAGGAAAGAATTGCAAAAATGGTGCCGGAATCAGATGACATCTGGGTAAGAACCTTTCATTCCTGTTGTGTGAGAATATTAAGAAGGGATATTTCAGCCATAGGCTATGAGTCATCCTTTAATATCTACGATTCCAATGACCAGAAAAGAATTGTTAAGGATTGCATCAAGGAATGTGGATTAAATGAAGATAACTATCCAGTAAAATCGGTTATTTCCTTAATCAGCGACTGCAAGAATAAAGACATTTCTCCCGAAGAATTTCTTTCTCAGAATTCAGATAGCTATCGTGAAAGACAGCTTGCCCGTCTTTATGAAGAATATGAAAAAAGATTAAAAAGAAATAATGCTCTTGATTTTGATGACCTTATTTTAAAAACGGTTCTTCTTTTCAAAACCTGCCCCGATGTTTTGGAATATTATCAGAACAAATTCCGCTATATCCTTGTTGATGAATATCAGGACACCAACTCCTGCCAGTATAAGCTTGTGGAAATGCTTGCAAGAGCGCATCGCAATCTTTGTGTTGTAGGTGACGACGACCAGAGTATTTATAAGTTCCGCGGAGCCGATATTTCAAATATTCTTGATTTTGAAAAGTTCTTTACAGAGGCTAAGGTTGTAAAGCTGGAGCAAAACTATCGCTCAACTCAGAATATTTTAACCGCCGCCAATAATGTTATTGCCAACAACCGCATGAGAAAGGCAAAATCCCTTTGGACAAATGAAGGCGACGGAGAAAAAATTGTTTTAAGAGCTTTAAACGACCAGGTCAGCGAAGCTGTTTATGTTAATAATCAGATAGAACAGCTTGTTTCAAAGCAGGGCTATAAGTATTCAGATTTTGCCATACTCTACAGAACCAACGCCCAGACCCGTTCCTTTGAAGAAAATCTCACCTGCCCCTATCGCATTTTGGCAGGTCTCAGATTCTACGACAGAAAGGAAATAAAAGATATTCTTGCTTATCTGAGGGTATTATTCAATCCCAATGATGACCATAATCTCACAAGAATAATAAATGTTCCCAAAAGAAGCATAGGTGATTCAACGGTTGCCAAGCTTCAGAGCTATGCTTCCACAGTTGGAAAAAGCATATATTCCGTCATAAAGGATGGCTCATATGCTGAGATTCTCGGCAGAACCAACACCAAAATTTCAGAATTTGCCGACCTTATCACCGCTCTTATAGAAAAGGTAGATAAAGTAAGCGTAACAGAGCTTATTGAAGAGCTTCTCACCTCCACCGGCTATGTTTCCAGACTCCTTCTTGAAAGTCCGCCCGATGAAGCACTTTCAAGAATAGAAAATGTGGAAGAATTCAAATCAAAAGCAAGAGAATATGAAGAGAAGGTTGAAAACCCCAGCTTTGAAGGCTTTCTTGATAATATCTCCCTTGTTTCCGATGTTGATAATTATGATGAAAATCAGAATGCTGTTGTGCTGATGACTCTCCATAGTGCCAAAGGTCTTGAGTTCCCTGTTGTGTTTATGTGCGGCATGGAAAACGGTTTGTTCCCAAGCTTTATGAGCGAAATGGAAGAGGGGGGCATCGAAGAAGAACGCCGCCTTTGCTATGTGGGAATAACAAGAGCAAGAAAAAAATTGTATTTTACATATGCCAAGCAAAGAACTCTCTATGGAAAAACAGAAGCAAGAATGCGTTCTCCTTTTGTTGACGAAGTTCCTGCAGAGTATCTTGATGTAGAGGTTAAGCGTCATTCGGGCTTCAATTCTGTCTACACAGTATCAAGCACCCCCAAAACAACCAAGCTTCCGGGATTTAGCTTCAGTTCATCCTCAAAGCCTGCCCCGTCAGTTCCCGGGGTTATGAGAGGGGCAGACTTAAAATCAGCACCCTCAGGAGACAACATCAAAAAAGGCGACAGAGTATGCCACAAAAAATTCGGCGAAGGTCTTGTTTTGGCGGTTTCCGAGGTTTCGGGAGACCGTCTGTATGAAATCTCCTTTGACAATGTTGGCACACGCTCCCTGATGGCATCCTTTGCCAAGCTTACAAAACTTTAAGAACACCCGGAAAGGAACAAGATTTATGTCAGAAAATATAAGCTACGGAAATTTTGCCTTTATATATGATGCACTCACCAATGATGTTGAATATTCAAACCGCTGTGACTATCTTGAAAAAATCTTTGAAAAGCACCTTTCTAAAAGGGCAGAACTCATAGCAGATTTAGGCTGCGGAACAGGAACCGTATGCTCCGAGATGTCTAAAAGAGGCTATGATATGATAGGCATAGACTCCTCCGATATGATGCTTTCCGAGGCGATAAAAAAAGAAGGAAGCGGAAAGATACTCTATCTAAATCAGGACATGACAGAATTTGAGCTTTACGGCACAGTGGATGTGTTTCTTAGTATGCTCGATAGCTTAAACTACATAACAAGCCTTGATGAACTTTCAAAGGTTTTCTCCCTTGTTAAAAACTATCTTAATCCGGGCGGAATATTTGTTTTCGACATAAACACACCCTATAAGTATGAAAATATTCTTTCCGACAACACCTTCGTTCATGATGAAGACGGAATATTTTATGTGTGGCAGAATTATTTTGACGGAGAATATTGTGATTTTCTGATTGATTTTTTTGTTGAAAAAGAAGGCTCCTATAGCCGCTTCACCGAAGAACACACCCAAAGATGCCATACCTTCAAAGAAATTTTGTCAGTTATTAAAGATTCAGGACTTTCTCTTGAGGGAGTGTATGATGAATTATCCTTTTCTGATCCCGTGTCAACAAGTGAGCGAATATTTTTGGTTGTTAAAAAAGATTAGTCAAAGCAGGGCATAAACGCAAATTTTTTATTGACAATATATTCTATTTGTGATAACATACATTTATCGGACAAATCTTCGTCCGCATAAAGTAACAAGAGCAGAATGCTCGATTTTTAGGAGGCACAATAATGCAAAAAGGTACAGTAAAATGGTTCAATGCTGAAAAAGGCTATGGCTTCATCGAATGTGAAGACGGCACAGATGTTTTCGTTCATTTTTCAGCAATCAATATGGAAGGTTACAAATCCCTCCAGGAAGGCGAAAGTGTAGAATTCGAAGTTATTGACGGTGCTAAAGGTCCTCAGGCTGCAAATGTAGTTAAGGCTCAGTAATCCGTTATATAAATTAAAATATATATTTTCGATTGCTTACCAACCCCCACCGTTTTGCGGTGGGGGTTTGAACTATAATTAATTCCTTTGAAGGAGAAATAATTATGCAGGATAAAAACAATATTATTTCCTCAATAAAACAAATGCGTGCATCCATGAGCAAAAGCCATAAAAAAATAGCAGATTTTATTTGTGAGCATTATGATAAAGCCGCATTTATGACAGCGGCAAAGCTTGGCGAAGAGGTTCAGGTCAGTGAGTCAACCGTTGTGCGTTTTGCTTCTCTTATGGGCTTTGATGGTTATCCCGAATTTCAGCATGTTTTAAGAGAAATAATTAAAAATAAATTAACAGCAGTTCAGAGAATGGAAATAACCTCCTCAAAATTTGCTGAAAAAGATATATTAAAAACAGTTATTTCATCTGATATAGAAAAACTCCGTCAGACTATGGACGGTGTAAGTGTTTCGGATTTTACAGATGCTGTAAACACAATAGCCAATTCAAAACGCATCTATATTCTTGGTGCAAGAACCTGTTTTTCAATTGCAAATTTTTTAGGCTTCTATTTAAACCTATTATCCTATGATGTAAGACTTATAACCACCAACTCCGCCAGCGAAACCTTTGAGCAGATTTTTGATGCATCGGGTGAAGATGCCATAATAGCCATAAGCTATCCCAGATATTCAAGAAGAACCCTTAATGCTGTTAAATATGCCCACGACAGAGGCTCCAAGATTATCGCCATAACCGATAGTGAGCTTTCTCCCATATATCCCTATGCCGACCATAAGATAATTGCCACATCCGATATGTCAAATTTTGTTGATTCTCTTGTGGCACCACTTAGCATAATAAATGCAATAATTGTTGCTCTTGTAATGAGAAACGAAGAAGAAATTGCAAAAAAATTCACAGCTCTTGAAAATATCTGGGATGAATATCAGGTATATGAAAAACCAATTCAGGAAACAGAATAGAGGAAAATATATATGGAATATCAGGTAGCTGTTGTAGGCGGTGGTGCTGCAGGTCTTATGGCATCATATATCGCCTCGGAATCCGGCAAAAAGGTGTGCTTAATAGAAAAAAATTCTCAGCTTGGAAAAAAGATACTCATAACAGGTAAGGGAAGATGCAATGTAACCAATTCGGCAGATATCGGAGATTTTATTGCCAACACCGCGGTAAATGCCAGTTTTCTCTATAGTGCATTTTATTCCTTCACCAATACCGACCTTATGGGGATGCTTGAAAATGCAGGACTAAAGCTTAAAACCGAAAGGGGAGGAAGGGTTTTCCCTCAGAGTGATAGGGCTGCCGATGTCAGAGATACTCTCTGGAAGCTTTCAAAAAAAAGCGGAACAGATTTAATCTTCGGAGAAGTTAAAAGCATAACAAAAGAAAACGATAAATTTATAATAAAAACAAATAAAGATTTAATCACCTCATCTTCTGTCATAATCGCCACAGGCGGCGTAAGCTATCCCTTAACAGGCTCCACAGGTGACGGATATAAATTTGCCAAAGAATTCGGCCACAGCATAATTGAGCCAAAGGCATCGCTTGTTCCTCTTGTAACAAAGGAAAAATATGTGTCTGAAGTAATGGGGCTTTCATTAAAGAATATAGCTGTCAGCCTTAAAAAGAATAATAAAGAAATTTATTCCGATTTTGGTGAAATGCTCTTTACCCATTTCGGACTTTCCGGCCCGGTTATTTTAAGCTCATCATCTCATATAAGAGATGATGCCCAATATAAAATATCCATCGACCTTAAGCCTGCGCTTGATTTTAAAACTTTAGACAATCGCATCTTAAGAGATTTCGAGCTTGAAAAAAACAAAGATTTTATAAATTCTTTAGATGCCCTTCTCCCAAAAAAGCTCATTCCCCTTATAGTTAAGCTTTCGGGAATAGACGAAAGGCAAAAGGTCAATTCAATAACAAGGGAAAAACGCCATGGCCTTGTAAATCTTCTAAAAAATCTTGAATTTACTATTCAGGCAAAACGACCTGTTTCAGAGGCTATCATCACATCCGGCGGAATAAATGTTAAGGAAATAGATTCCTCCACAATGCAGTCAAAGCTTGTTCCGGGGCTCTATTTTGCAGGAGAGGTAATAGATGTTGACGCCTACACAGGCGGATTTAATCTTCAAATTGCTTTTTCCACAGCCTATCTTGCAGGAAAAAATGCCTGAAAAATTAACAAAAAACTTAATTTTTAAATTAAAAAATCAAAAAAACTATTGTGTATTTTCTGGTTTTGAGGTATAATGTACCTTAAGTTTAGTCTTTGAAAAGGAGTTTGTGTCATATGATAAATATTGCAATCGACGGCCCCTCCGGAGCCGGCAAAAGTTCAATTGCAAAAGCTGTTTCGGCAAAGCTCGGCTATCTCTATATCGACACAGGGGCAATGTTTCGCTCTTTGGCATATAAAGCTCTTTCTCTTGGGATTGATATTCCCAATGAGCATGATGCTCTAAATAAAATGCTTTCTGAGACTACGCTTAGTATTGAACGGATAGACGGTATCCAGCATATGATTCTTGACGATTGCGATATAACAGATAAAATCCGCACTCCTGAGGTTTCAAAGGCTGCATCAGATATTGCTGTTATAGATTTTATAAGAGCCTGGCTTTTAGACCTTGAGCGCTCTCTGGCAAAGAAAA